>RPQH01000020.1 GCA_003820375.1 Ignavibacteriota bacterium | reverse complement strand
ATTGGAGATTGTTCAAACATTAGAGTTTATAAGGGGTACGGGTTATTAACGGCTTGGAGTTGTTTATGCAAACTCTCTTTAATGAAAATATATTCTTACTTATATCAGTGACACCTTGCCTGGCTTCTATTATAAATCTTCCGGTCATCTTAAGCTAAAGCTTGCGTCAGGTGAATCCGGAAAAGCTGAGTTAAATTTATTATACTATCATATTTGGTTAATCTGAGATTATCCAGGTCATCAAACTAACACCTGACACTGCCCCGGAAGTAAAGCTTCAACTAAGACCTGACACTCCCTGAACTCTCAGAACTCTCCAAACTCTCTGAACTCTCTAAACTCTCCAAACTCTCAGAACTCTCAGAATTCCAATCTCCATTGTTCATTCTTTATTTTTTTGCTATTTTTTGTTAAATAAATTACTAACATGAAAAAATTATTTGGTTTACTAATAGCATTTGCACTTTTATCAGCTATATTTTATTATTCTGATGTAAACAATTCTGTTGCCGCAGATAAAGCCGGCTGTGAAGCATACATTTATATTGCTAACAATTCGATGTTTGAATGTGATTTGAGTATTGACGGAGTCGGGATAGGAACTCTTTTAGTCGGCAAGAACAAAACTTATAAAGTTGAACTTTTAAATGACACTCCGAAGAAAATTAAAGTGAAGATTTCTTATTTGAATCCTGATTACATTGAGCCGAAATCGTACTACCTCCTTACCAAGACAAAGCTTGAGTGCGGACAGTCCGATTCAATGTATATTGCACATACTAACTAAAATTTTATATTATCCGATTTATCTTTTAACCGTTCAAGTATTTCATCGTGCCTGGGAAAAAGGTTCTTTTTTTCCTCGCGAATTGCCATACGTTCGCTGCTTGATTTGAATAACGCATTTACTTCTTTTATTACTTTCTTAAGGTAGTTGGCAAGAATTTGCAGGTCTTCGGCTGCATCAACCATAACCATAAGGCAGTCATTATAAACATACGGCTTCCTTTTCATACCAAAATCAATATTTATCGTCGCATATTGATTTAAAAGATCTATCCAGTGAGAATCCGGATATTGTGATAGCTTGAATGCAAATTTGTATGCAGATTTGAAAGGTGAAAAAAAAGCACCGGGAAAATCCTCATCCTTTTCAATCTTGCTTTTATCTACACCAACTATTTTTATTTCTTCATAATAAATCATTTTTTATACAATTAATAAAAATATTATTTATAACAAAACAGTTTCATCCGGCATATATTGTCAGCAAATATAATGAAAAATTCGTTATTTATTTTGCGGAAATTCAAGTTTATTAATATTTCAGAAACCAATTCTGTCGATTATTTTCCCTACCATAATTACTTTTTATTGGTTAATTTGACATAATAAATTATAATCTAATTATAAATTCTAAATCCTTTATTATGAAATTATTTAAGCTTTTTTCAACGGCAATCGTATTTTTCCTGTTAATAAACCTTACCTTCAGCGGTAATAAACCATCAACAAGTCTGGAAAACCTTTTAATTAATGCAGAAATAAATCCGCAATTATTAATAGATGCGCAGAATCTGGCAATATCGAAACAGCTTCCGGTAAGAATTTACCTCCCGGGTATAATTATAATACAGGCGACCGGGATAGAGAATGGCGAACCTGTGTATGCTGTAATGACGAATCCTGCTCATCCTTTTATTGGTGAAGCATTATTTTTTGACGAACTCAATACAAAATATAATCTTTCTTCAGGAAAAATTGATTATGGAAATGGCAATATTTCAGATAATACAGGCGGTATGTTTGAACCTGTTCTGTCACCGCGTTTAACCAATAACCTGCTTCTTGTGCCGGACTGGACTATGGATAAAGTTATTGCTTTTGATGCCGTGACCGGAAATATTGTTGATACAAACTTTGTACCATCAGACCCGGGACACCTTTCAAGTCCAAGACATGCATTACAGGCTCCGTGGGGTAAAGTTATGGTTGCTGACCAGGTAACCGATGCAGTACAGGAATACGATACATCAGGTACTTTTATCCGAACATTTGCTTCAACCAACCTTGATAATATAAGAGGTGTATTGTTTAAACAGAATCAAAACCTGCTTGTAACTGTTGGAAGCGGTTCATTCCAGAATACAGTGCAGCAGTTTAATCCAGCCGGTACAAATATCGGAACATTTATGACAGGATTAACAAGCCCGTTTTTTATTTTAAGAAGAACCAACGATTATTTGGTTGCAAACTCAAGCGGTACAGATATTATGCAATATGATACGGCAGGAACATTTGTTGCGGCATTTCATAGCAGTACATCATTGAATTTCGCCCAGCAGTTGATACAATTACCGAATGGTGAAATTGCTGTGGCAGGCTTCAGTTCACCTTCAGGAATTGTTATCTTATCATCAACAGGAACATATGTAAGAACACTAACAGGAGTAACAGGCAACCGCGGTGTTTACCTGCTTCCCAATGGAAATTTCCTTACAACAAATGGTACAGGTTTACATGAGGTTGATGACACAACAGGTACACTGGTAAGAACTATAATGGCGGGTGCTAATTTCCAGTTTATTGATTTATTCAATCCCACAATGGTTGGAGTTCAAAATGGTTCATCAAATATACCTTTTGAATATAAGCTTGAAAATAATTATCCTAATCCGTTTAATCCGAGAACAATTATTAATTATCAATTACCCGCCGCAGGTTATGTAAAATTAACTGTATATGATGTTATGGGTAAAGAAATATCAGTGTTAGTAAATGAGAGACAAAACGCCGGCAGATACGAAATCGAATTTAACGGTGATAATTTACCAAGCGGAATATATTTCTACAGATTGAGTGCAGACGGATATAATGAAACTAAGAAGATGATTTTGATAAAATAACACTTCAATAATATACAGATTTTAAAAAGGCAGGAAAAATTTCCTGCCTTTTTTATGAATTTTTCTGTCAGTTATATTTATAAAAAATAATATTACATGATAAGATATTTATTTACATTTTTATTATTGATAAATATACCGCTGCTTTCACAGGAAGATAAGCCTGCCTCTTCCCTATTGTCGAGAATCACAAGCAGTGATATGAAAGATACTTCGTACTTATTCGGTACTCATCATTTGGTTAAGAGCAGCTTTTTAGATTCATCATTTGTAATTAGAAATATTTTGCAAAACATTGATGAGGTAATTACAGAAGTAGGCAATGACCCGATTGATACACCAAAAGTAAAGAAAATGAAGATGACCGACAGGATTTATACATTTAATGACCCATCCGAAGAAGCAATTGTTGACTCATGTGTAAAACGAATACTTGGCAAAGAACTCTCAGACTTTTATTACTTAAAGCCTATAGTTGTTTACATCACTCTTGATATTAACTCCAGTGCAAGCTCAAAGGAAAATTTTAAAGAAATATCAAAAACAGGAAATAGTACTGACGATTACTTTGTCACAAACGGAAAAAAATTAAAAAAGATCATATACGGATTAGAAACACCACAAGAACAGCTATCGATATTGCTTGACAGCATTCCCTTCCGTGAGCAGATATCAATGCTTGTTGCATTGTGCCAATCACTGAATTCAGAAAAACCCGGTGATGTTAATGAAATTGATTCATGTTATCAGCGGCTTGACCTGGAATGCCTGGGAGCTTATACCGGTGAAAATGACAGTGAACGGCTAGGTGCAGAAATTCTTGTTGACAGAAGGAATGTTAACTGGGTGCAAAAGATAATTTATACAATAACCAACAGGTCTGCTATTATTGCAGTTGGAGCATTGCATTTACCGGGAAAAATGGGCTTGATAAATTTATTGCGTGAAGCAGGATATACGGTAGAGCCGGTGAAGATGTTTTGAGCGATTTCTGAATCACAGATTAAACAGATTATACTGATGTCAATGATATAATACCTTATCAATCCTTCAGGGATATATCAATTATTATAAATTATGACGTATATAATATTGATTAAAATTTTATATGTGTAATCAGTATAACCAGGATAACCTGTGTAATCTGTGATTCAGACAATTAGCTTTCATCAGTGACATCAGTATAATCTGTTTAATCTGTGTTTCAGACAATTTATATACCTCATCTTCTTCATTTAATATAAGTAAATACTTCACTAATTTTGCAAATGCCAAAAATCATTTCCAATTATATTGAGGTTCACGTTTGCAGAAGGGCTGAATCAGGGTACAGCTTTTTATTATTGAAGCGTTCACCTGAGATGGAAATATATCCAGGCATCTGGCAGGTAATAACAGGTGCAATTGAAGAGAATGAGCCGACGATTGATGCAGCTAAACGTGAAGTAATGGAAGAAACAGGTCTGGCACCTTTGAAAATATATTCAATGCCGAGGGTGAACACGTTTTATTTTGAGTTTGGTGATGCAATTTGCCTTAGTCCTGTTTTTTTGGCTATGACTGATAAAGAAGATGTAGTTATTTCCGGTGAGCATACAGAGCACAGATGGGTAAATTATGAAGAAGCGGTTAACCTGATTCATTGGCCTGACCAGATAGAAAGCTTAAACCTGATTTATAAATACCTGAATGATGAGGGATTGTTCAGTAAACTTTATGAAATAAAATAGATATAAATTTTCCGTTACAGATAAATATTGTGGGTGATCTGAAATTTTATCCTCACCCCCCTGACCCCCTCTCCTATGATACCTGCCTGCTGCAGGCAGGGGCGTTAGGAGAGGGGGAGCAGTTAATTAAAAATCTTTAATTGAAAACTAAATCTACAATTAATATCTCCCCCTCTCCTTTCATGTATCATAGGAGAGGGGGTCAGGGGGGTGAGGACAAGAGCTGTAAATAAAAAATTACAAGTACAATTATTTCCAAAACTAAAGATGAATTTTAATTAATGCCAAAAAAAGCACGAATTCCCGACGAAATATTTATGAAACGCTCTTTAGAGCTGGCAGTAAAGGGCTGTGGGTTTGTTTCACCTAACCCGATGGTTGGATGCGTTATTGTAAAGAACGGCAAAATTATTGCCGAAGGATACCACAAAAAGTTCGGGCAGTTTCACGCTGAGAGAATTGCAATCAATTCAGCTATCAGCAAAGGCATTAATATTAAAGGAAGCACAGTTTATGTAAATCTTGAACCGTGCTCGCATTTTGGCAAAACACCCCCATGCACAAGTGCTATCATTGAGCATAAAATAAAGCGGGTTGTGATGGGTACAATCGACCCTAACCCGTTAATTTCAGGTAAAGGCATAGCTGCATTAAAGAAAAATAATATTGAAGTTACTCATGGCATACTTGAAGATGAATGCAGGGAATTAAACAGGTTCTTTTTCAAATATATTAAAACAGGCTTGCCTTACGTTACATTAAAAGCGGCACAAACACTTGACGGAAAAATTGCCGACATCAATTACAGGTCTAAGTGGATATCATCACTTGAGTCAAGAAAGCTTGTCCATGAATGGCGCAGTGAATATGATGCTGTTCTCATTGGGAAAAAAACACTGGAGTGTGATAACCCTTCGCTTACTGCAAGACTTGTTAAAGGCAGAAATCCTTACAGGATTATAATTGATAATGAATTAACCCCGGACCTGAGCTATAATTTATACTCAGATAAATTCACAAATAAAACAATAATCATCACATCAAAAGACCCTGATACCGCATTAATGAAAATACTAACAAAGCGGAGAATAAGAATTATAAAAGCAAAAATAAAAGATGATAAAATAATATTAAAAGATGCTTTGAAAAAGCTTGCCAAAATTGGAATTGCAAGTATTATGGTTGAAGGCGGTGCTTATACATTTTCGGAGTTTATTAACCAAAGAGCAGCCGACCAGTTAACGATTTTCACTGCACCAATGATTATGGGACCGGGGATTGAGACATTCAGATATATACATCATAAAAAGTTTGAAAATGCAAAAAAGGTAACCTGCGAAAAAATCAGCAGTGATATCTTAATTAATATTTATCTATAAAATATCAAAAATATAATAACATGTTTTCAGGAATAGTAGAAGAACTCGGTAAAGTAACAGCGAAGATAAAAATACCTGAAGGTTACAGGTTTAGGATAAAAGGAAAAAAAGCTGTAAAGAAATTGAAGATATCGGACAGTATTTCAATTAATGGTGTATGCCATACTGTTGTAAAAAAAGCCAAAGATGAATTTGAGATAGTATCAATGCATGAGACATTAAAGAAAACAAATATCGGTGAGCTGGAGAAAAATGCTCCTGTAAATCTTGAGAATTCGTTAAGAATTGGCGGCGAGCTTGGCGGGCATTTTGTTTTTGGGCATATTGATGATACAGGCGTTATTACAGCAATCAAGCAAATTAAAGGTGCTGAAGATAAAAAAGACTCCGATAACTGGGAATATTGGATAAAAGTACATAAGAAACACAGGCAGTTTGTTATTTATGTAGGTTCAATTGCAATTGATGGTGTGAGCTTAACTGTAGCTGAGATAAAACCTGTTAAAGGGAATTATTTCGAATTAAAGGTTGCGATTATTCCTTATACTTACAAGGTAACGAACTTTGGCAATTACAAAGTTGGTGACAGGGTGAATATTGAATTCGATTTTCTGGGCAAGTATGTGCAGAACATTTTAAATACAAAAATCAACCAAAAATAAAAAATATTACAAACAAAACATCGTAATTTGTTGATTAATTCGTAATTGATTTTATAGGGCTATTTGCCTAAATTTGCCTGTAATAAATGTTGTTCAAAATTCCCGCTCACCTTTATTACATTATATTAAATACAGTAAATATTAGATGTTAATATCTTCTAAAACTATACACCTTATTTTGAAGTATGGCACTTCAATTTTTGTCATTTTATTTCTCTTATACGGAGGAATAACACAGGCAGATGATGATAACTCACACTATACTAACGTAGGAAATATCGGATTAACCATAACAAATTTCGGTACACTTGGTCATGGATTTACATTATGGCCGCAGCAGCCCTCATGTGAATATCCAAAAGCTTCCGGTATAGAGCACTTATTCGACGGCGGATTGTGGATTGGCGGAGTAAAAAACGGAGTTACATATGTCACAACAGGAGCAATTGATGCTTCAGCAGCTAACCGCGGTGAAGGTTATGAATTCACAAATGAAGCAGGACAGATTATTTCACAAAAATCTTCATTGAACACTTCCCCGTTTTACAGTCCCAGTGCAATTTCACACCAGGATTTTATTTGTGAATACACCGATACTAATACGATGGTTGGCGGACAGATTATTCCAAATCACCTGCCGCTTGGAGTTAAAATAATACAGCAATCTTACTGCTGGAATTACCCATACGCTGATTTTTTTGTTATCCTCCGGTACAGAATTGTTAATATTGGCTACAGGGGCAGCAATGCTCCAATACAAAATATATTTGCCGGCTTATGGGCAGACCTTGTTGTTAGAAATACAACCATAACAAGACCCGGCGGCTCTTCTTTTTATACTAAAGGCGGTAATGGATGGGATAGTGTATATTCTATAGGTTATGAGTTTGATGCAACAGGTGATATCGGTTATACAAACAGCTACATCGGAGTAAAATTTCTCGGCTCTACACCATTTGGTATTACTTCACAGGACAGCTTAAAGGCACCGGGAAATTTTGTAACATGGCAGTTCAGAAATACTGTTGACCCGGTTTATTTTGCCCCGCAAACAGATGCTTCAAGACTTGAAAAGATGAAAGGATTTTTTACCGGTACAACAAAAGTTAATCCGACAATTATCAACCAGATAAAACAGCCGTCAAACCGCTCAATACTTGTTACGGCAGGACCTTACACTCAGCTTAATTATCTTGATACACTTGAAGTTGTTTACAGTATGATTTGTGCCAAAAAAACAGGAACCGACCCGCAGCAGTGGGATTCAACATATCAAAGAGCTGAATTATATGCTCATGCAGATTGGGCACAAAAAGCATACAACGGTGAAGATAAAAACGGTAACGGTAAGCTTGACCCGGGTGAAGATATTAACGGCAATCAATTTCTCGATAGATATTTGCTGCCTTCTCCGCCTAATACACCAACCACTAAGGTTATTAATGAAAGCAGGAAAGTAACTTTATACTGGACAGCTAATGCAGAATCGAGCATAGACCCAATTTCATTAAAAAAGGATTTTGAAGGGTACAGAATTTACAGAACAAATGCCGGGGCTGATATAGACCCGACAAAGCCGCTGTTATCTTCGTTTGTATTAAACGGTGATTTTGACAGCATAAATAATATCGGTAATAATACAGGATTTAATTATATTAAGTTAAGTGAAGCTAAAACTTTTCCTGATGATACAAATCACTACCGGTATAAATTTGAATATGACAATCAATTGAATGGATGGCAGTATTTATATGCCGTTACTGCATATGACAAAGGCGATTCGGTGAATAACCTTGAATCACTAGAAAGCAGCTTGCTGGCAAATGCAATGAGGATTATTCCGGGTGCTTCGGTAAACGAAGATGAATCAGTACCAATCGGTGTTTATCCAAATCCATATTACGGAAATGCATTATGGGATGGCTCGCAGGAAAGGCAGAGGAAGCTGTACTTTTTCAACCTGCCTTCATCATGCGAGATAACAATTTACACAATAGCAGGTGATGTGGTTGACAAGTTTAATCACGATGCAAAGACATATAACGGAAGTGATATTGAATGGTTCAAAACGTATGGAGACGGAACACAGAAAATGTCCGGCGGCGAACATGCATGGGATTTAATTTCAAATAATGACCAGGCAATTGCAACAGGTTTATATATATTCACAGTGAAGAACCTTACCACAGGCTTTATAAAAAAGGGAAGATTTTTAGTGATAAAGTAGAGATAGAGTGTTTGGAGTGTGTGGAGTGTATTGAGTGTTTGGAGTGCTTGGAAATTTAAAAAAGTTACGATTCCCCTCTTGAGAGGGGTGGATTATCAATCCTGTTTCACGGGATTGATAAGACGGGGTGTGTTTTTTTTAATGATAAAAAGGTTAATCTACTAATTGAAGTATAAAAAAGTACCTTTGAAAAGAAAAATCATTCCATACAATCCAAAATTAAAAGAAATAGCAAAAAAGCTAAGAAAGCAAGGAATTTTGTCAGAGGTATTATTATGGAATGAGTTGATGAACAGGAAAATGATGGGATTTGATTTTCACAGACAAAAACCTTTGGACGAGTACATAGTAGATTTTTTCTGTAATGAATTAATGCTTGTAATAGAAATAGACGGAGCAAGTCACAATGAGGATGATACTGCAACTAACGATGAGAAAAGACAAAAGAAATTAGAATCATATGGATTAAGTTTTTTGAGATTTTACGATGGCTATGTGAAGAATTATTTAGGTGATGTTGTAAGTACAATTCGGGAATGGGTTATCGAACACAAAGTTGAGACTGATTTGGATAATAAATGAACTGGTGTGAAAAAGAGTACAAAAGAAATAAAGATTTGGATTTAATTAAGGAAACACACCCCGTCTTATCAATTCCGTGGAACGGAATTGATAATCCACCCCTCTCAAGAGGGGAATCTTTAGTACTGATTTATTTGATTAAGACTTTTTTTTAAAAATAAAATTATATACAGCAATGAAAAAAATATTACCGATTATAATACCGTTAATGCTGTTCGTGTTTGTGGGATTCTATAATGGATTTACAATAGATTCCTACATTACTACGATTTATGTTGTACAAACGGTTCCGCCGGAATCACTTGCAATCGGGCATGACCGCTCACTGCTTGTCGGAGATACAGTAACTGTAACAGGTAGAGTTGTTGCACCGCCAAGAGTCAACGTATCAGGAGGTGATGTCAGAAGATTATTACGGGGAACAACATCTTTCCAGGCATATATCCAGGATACGGCAAATTTACCATGGGGCGGCTTAGTTGTGAGACAAGGTGATTCGACATCGAATACAAACTTTGACCAATTGGATTCCGGTATGAAAGTTAGGGTAACAGGTATAGTCCAGGAATTTCCCGATATTACATCTTCCGGATTAACACAGCTGGGACTTGACGTTACAACTGTTGTACAAACATTACCAACAATAAAAAAACGCCCTGCACCAATAGTACTAAACGTATCAAACTTCGATTCAGCCGGCATAATAAATTTTTCAGCAGGTGAAAAGTACGAAGGTATGTATGTTCAATTTAACAATTTAACTGTTGGACCTCAGGGGTCATCGGGTGCAAGACATATAAGGGCTTTATATGATGGAAATGGTAATACAATTTACCTGAGAGACTTTTCTAATTTCTTTTCAGTAAGTCCTAGTCCCTCCTGGGGTTGGACACCTGTATGGTCTCCGCCTTCAATCGGAGCATCTGTAAACTATATCAGAGGAGTGATAATTAACGCAGCATATGCTGATGGACCGGGTGGAACCTATCCTTATGTAATTGTTCCAATATATCCAAACGATTTTCAATTAGGCAATACTCCGCCGTTTATAAACACAGTCACCAGGAATCCAGGTGTACCTAAACCGGCAGATTCAGTACAAGTTAATGCAACAATAACAGATACACTTGATAATCCTCTTTCTTTGGACAGTGTTCAGCTTGCTTATAGAATTAACAAAGGGAGCTACACTTTTAAAAAGATGAACAATTCAGGAAATATTTATTTCTCAAAGCTTCCTCCTCAACCATTAGGAACATTGGTAGAATATTTTATAAGAGCCAGGGATAACCAGGGTTCGGTCAGGTTAAGTCCTACCGATACTTCTAAATCTACTTTCTTTTATTATGTGAGAAATTCGGACACAATGACAATAAAAGATATCCAATATACACCAAACAACGGAGGTTATTCTTCTTATAACGGGTATGATGTTATAACCACAGGTGTTGTAACCTGCGATACATCGGATATACCTGCATTCCAGTTCGGTTCATTAGGCGGCAGTCAAAGCTCACCAAGGAGAGTCATAATTCAGGACCCGTCTATTGCCGGAGGATGGAGTGGTATATGGATTAGTGGTAATCCAACCGACTTTCTTCAGAAGGGACAACAGGTAAGGGTTAAGGGAACAGTATCGGAAACAAACGGCATGACATCCATGATAGTAGCTACAGCAGGTGATATTACTGTAATATCATCAAACAATACACTTCCTCCATATGAAATTTTAACCCCGGGAGTAGTCGCAAATGCAAAATCAGATGGAGATACAACAGCCGAGAAATGGGAAAGTGTATTAATAAGATTTGCCGGACAATGTGTTATTACGTGTATTAATGCTCCTGCAAACCTTGGATGCACCAGCACTTTGCCTATACCTGATTCTACATTCAGAAGAAATTACGGTGAAATATTTGTAGTTTATCACGGTGAAAATATAGAAGCAAGAATTGAGCTGCAGGATGGAAATCACTCATTTGTAAATGGATGGGATTCGTCACTCGCAAATTGGTATCATCCGAATTATCCCGGCACTTTATTATATCAATTGGACGGTATTAGCGGATTACAAGGTGTTTTATATTATGCATTCAACAGGTATAAACTTGTTCCGACAAAGAACTCGGATTTTGGACAGGTTATTGGTGTAAAAGATCCATCTATAAAAACACCTTCTGTGTTTTCATTAAACCAGAATTATCCAAACCCGTTCAATCCGGTTACAAATATAGTATATAATATTCCGTCAGCATCTGAAGTTACACTAAAAATTTACAACCTGCTGGGTCAGGAAGTAAAAACTATTGTAAATGGAATACAGAATGCAGGCAAATATAACGTACAGTTCAACGGAGCAAACTTAGCATCAGGAATGTACATGTATGTGCTTGAAGCAAATTCACTTGAGGGACAGAAGTACCGTGAGGTAAGGAAAATGGTTCTAATTAAATGACGAATTGGTGATATCTATAATACTTCTTTCCCAAATGGAAATTTGGGAAAGAGGTATGTGGTATAATGGAAGTTACATCAGAACAACAAAGCTTTATAAATGAAAAAACTTTACATATTATTATTCATATTATCTTTAGTACTGATATCATGTAATGATGTACCAACAGGTACGTCAACTAACCGTCCGCCGGATACATTTTTATCATTGTTCCCGGATAGCACTATCAGTCCGCAAAAGACAAGAGTTAAAATTACCTGGTGGGGTGATGACCCTGATGGCTTGATTACAGGATTTAATATTTCTTTTGACAGCTTAAACTGGTCTTACACAACAGGGAATGACAGTACGTTCCTGCTTGCCATAAACGGAAATGACAGCACTTTCAGGTTCTGGGTTGCGGCAGTCGATGATAAAGGTTTAGCTGACCCTACTCCGGCATCAAACCTGTTTCCTGTGTATAACTCTCCCCCGTCTGTAAAATTCAATACAGGTACCGAACTGCCCGATACAACATTTACGGTTGCAACATTTATATGGACAGGTACAGACCCGGATGGTAACAGTACAATTAAAAAATATCACTGGGCTTTAAATGACACTTCAAACTGGCACTCTTTAAATGGAAGTGTATCAAGTATTACTCTACGGCAGAGTGATGGTTTGATTATTAATCAGAATAACAAATTTTATTTGAAGGCAGAAGATATTGCGGGAACATTCAGTCCTGTAATAAGTATGCCTGATTCAAATAAAACATGGTTTGTAAAAGAACCAACAGGCAGAGTACTTATCATTGATGATTATTCAATCATTGCTGATAACGGCACTGCAGCAGCATTTTACGAAACTGCTTTAGATACTGTTCTTCACAGCATACTTGATATTAAGGTAGGTAACGGAGCTAATATCCCCAAAGTCAGAAACCCAATGTTTGTTGAAACAATGAAATTGTTCAGAGTAGTGATTTGGTATGCAAGCAGGGGTAATTTAGCAAGTGATAATGCTAATTTTGTTCTTGCACAGGAAACACTTCCCTATTACATGGCTTCCGGAGGCAAAGTATTTTTCTCAACCGGGTTCCCTAATTTTTTAAATGACAGCGTTCATGTGGAAGATTTTGTCCCTGTGGATAGCGTTACTTCATACAGCTCGGGTTTAATAGATATTGGAACGGAAGCAATCGTAGTTGATAATAATTATCCGGTGCTTCAAACAGGTGATATGTTTTCGCCGGATAAGATAAGAGGAGTATATCCAAAAGCCGGAACAAATATTATTTACAGGTTCCCTGTTACACCTCCGTACAGTCAGCAAAATTTGGTGATATGTTTGAAGAACACTTCTTCTAATCCCAATATTGTTTTTATGTCGGTACCGTTGCACAGAATGAATAACCTGGGCAATGCACAGATTTTCTTAAAAAAAGTAATTTACTCAGATTTTGGATTATAAAATAATGAACTCAGCCACAGATAATCCTATAATGAAATATATATTAATATTAATTGCTTTCCTGGCAATTACGAGTGAGCAAACTTATTCACAAACAATAAGCGGAACAGTTACCGATTCATCAGGTATGCCTCTGCCGGATATTAATGTAAAAATAAAAGGCAGCTATATTGGCACAGCATCCGATAATGACGGTAAATATTTGCTTAAAGGAATGAATGACGGTGAATATACAATTCAGGTCTCATCAGTTGGTTATAAAACAGTTGAATATACAGGAATAAAAGTTCGAAAAAACGAAAACACCGAGCTTAACATAAAGCTGAATGTTGCATCATACAACGTAGATGAAGAAATACTCGTAATTGGCGAAAGACCTTTGCTCGATATTGAACAAACAGAAAGCAAGCACATAATTTCAAGTGAAGATATACAAGGAAAAATAGTAGAGAACGTGATAGATGTAGTTACACTACAGCCCGGAGTAATTAAGCAGGATGATGCTTTGTTTATCAGGGGCGGACGTTCGGATGATAATTCATTCCTGATAGACGGTATTTCCGTTCAGGACCCGCTTGCTGGCACAGGATTCGGTTTACAGCTTTCATCAAATGTACTTGAAGAAGTTGAAGTTATAACAGGCGGTTATAATGCTGAATTCGGACAGGCAACATCAGGCGTTGTGAATGTAAAAACTAAAGATGGAAATTATAAAAATTACGGACTCAATATAAGTTATAAAAAAGATAATCTTGGCTTTAACAAGAACTGGAAATCGACTTTCAATACTGATGTACTTGAGGTTAATTTCAACGGACCGGAACCTGTTACAAAATATTTATTAAAGGACCTGATGAAAGTAAAATTCCCCGGTGAAATAACTTTCTTTGCAAATTTCTTTATGAATATTTCCGATGGTTTTCTTTCTGTACCGGAACTTTACGAAGGCACAATATCAGGATTTAAGGCAAAGCAATTAAATTCTTCTATCTTTGAAGGAACACGGTTTGCACCAAGGCAAAACAATAATTGGTACTGGCTTGGCAAGGTAACATGGAAGCTTAAGGAAAATATGAAAATTGCTTATTCATATAACCAATCGGTAGCAATTAACCAGAACTCACAGAGCTTACAGACAAATCTTGAATATGTTGAGCCGGACCCGGGTTACCAGTACAATTTCCAGGAGATTTTGGATAATGCAAATACCTACACACATCTTAACATATTTAATACCATAAGCTGGGAGCATGCAATCGGAAGCAAAACACTATATGAATTAAAATTCAGTAAATATTTCACACAATTGAGAGCAGATGCAAACGGTTTAAACTGGAAAGATTACATTGAACCGTTTGATATAGTTAAGCCCCCGTTTGTTTATTACCAGACAGGTGATACAAATAATCCTTATGCAATAATTCCCGGTGACGGATTTTATGATATCGGAAATTCCTTCACATGGCATGACCATTATGTAAAAGAATACAGGGTTAAAGGAGACCTTTCGGAAAACTTTAATCCCAAGAACAAGCTTAAAGCCGGGTTTGAACTAGCATTCCAGGAAATGCAGCTTGTTGATATTTATAAACCGTGGATTGGTGTGATGGGATTAAATAATGATGTTTACAAAGTTAATCCGGCATTCGGTTCTTTTTATGCACAGGATAAAATTACATTTAAGGGAATGATTCTTAATTTCGGATTGAGGTTCGATTATTGGTTCCCCGGAAAAGTTGTTGATGATGCAATTAAAAATCCTGACGCAATAACAATACCGCAAAAGATAAAAGATGATTACATGAACGACACCTACAGCTTATTTGGCAGAAGATGGAAAGGGCGTATATCACCGCGTATCGGTATTTCACATCCTGTAACCGATAACCAGACATTGTTCTTCAGCTACGGGCATTTTTCCAAGCGTCCGAAGCCGCAGTTTGTTTATGCAAAAATTCAGAACGTGAATGCAAAATCTTCTTTCCAGAAATTCGGCAATCCTAATTTAAATCCCGAGACTACCGTATCTTATGAGCTGGGATTAAGAAACCAGTTTACGAGCAATGATGTGCTTACAGTTACTGCATATTACAAAGACATTTACGATTACGTTGCTACTGTATCTGCAAAAATATCTGACCCGCGTTTTGCCGGACAAAGCTTTATAACTTATGTGAACCAGGATTACTCCAAGACAAGGGGAATTGAAATAGATTACAAAAAGAGAATCGGTAAATGGTTCAACGGAAATATTAATTTTACTTATTCAATTGCAACAGGAAAAAGCTCTTCAAGCGACCAGGGATATCTTGTAGCTACAGGCGGTGCATTTGAAACGATTGGTGAAAATTTCCTTAGCTGGGATAGGCCGCTTCAGCTTTCTGCTAATGCAAATTTCTTTTTCGAAAAAGGAACGGGAATCTTCGGATTTGCAAGAAATATACTGGATGATATTTCAATCAAGTCACGTGTATTTTATCAATCCGGCAAAAGATACACACCTCAAATACTTGTTGGGTATTTAAGCAATGGAAGACCTGAATATGAAGCGGATGAAAATAATACATTAAGCAAATTAGCGGCAGACTGGTTCTGGATGGACTTTTCAATAGACAAATATTTTAAGTTCAGTAAATTTAAATTAGTTTTATCGGTTGAAATAACTAACCTGCTTAACAGTAATAATTCAGCGATTATAAATCCTGTAACAGGAAAAGCATACGAATTTGGTGACCCTACTCCAAACGGATATAATGACCCGTTATATCCCGATGTACAGGCACCATTATCACCTTTTCCTTTTAACCCGGCAAGATATTTATCACCAAGACAAATAAGATTCGGAGTTTCATTTCAGTATTAGAATATGAAGTTTAAAAAAATATTAATATTATTTCTCATTTTTATATCTGCAAAAACTGCTGAAGCCCAGTTAATTCCTGTGCTTGGAAGCCAGAGAGCAGGAACATCATCGCTCCAATTTTTGAAAATTGGTGTAGGCGGCAGAGCAACTGCAATGGGTGAATCATTTGTAGCAGTTGCAAATGATATTACAGCTTTGTACTGGAATCCCGCAGGATTAGTGCAGTTTCCGGAAAATGGTGTACATTTTTCGCACTCAGAGTGGCTGGTTGACCTGAAACATGAATATTTCGGCGGTGTGTACAGAATAGGCAAAAATAATGCAGTCGGTCTCAGTGTTACTTCTTTGCATACACCGGCAATGCAAAAGACCACCGAGTTTGAACCTAACGGTACAGGTGAATATTTTAAATACGGCGACCTTGCCTTCGGTCTGTCTTTTGCAAGAAAGCTTACTGACCAGTTTTCATTCGGCATTTCACTCAAATATGTTGAAGAAACACTTGCTGAATTAAAAATGAGAGGTTACATGTTTGACCTTGGCACATATTACTGGACAGGTTTGTACAATTCAAGATTTGCAGTAACAATATCAAATTTCGGACCACAGGTAAAGCCAACTGGAAGCGTAACACTTGTTGGTAACAGGACACTGGATAATTTTCAATCTTTTCCGCCTCCGACAATTTTCAGGATTGGCTTTGCAATTGACCCAATTGATAATCCTAAGAATAAGTTAACAACATCGATTCAGTTAAATCATCCTAATGATAATGCGGAAAACATAAACATTGGAGCAGAATATGCTTTTAAAGATATGCTTTTCATCAGGGGCGGATATAAGTTCAATGTAGAATCCGAGAATTTCTCGGCAGGTATAGGATTAAAAGTGCCTGTACTTATTACAAAGACATCTGTTGATTACTCAATTGCAAATTATAAGGATTTAGGATTTACACACAGATTGAGTATTAATTTATTGTTCAATAAAAAATAGAAAAGAGTCGGGAGTCGAAGAGTCAGGAGTCCAAGAGTCATTTAATCCTCTTTCCCAAATTTCTATTTGGGAAAGTATCTCATGGAGGTATATTAATCTTAGGACAGAACCTTACCAAATAGATCCACCCAGGCGGATTGGTGAGGAGTGGTGTGAAGAAATTTTGCAAGGAGTAATAAAAAAGCTATTATGAAAGTTTAAATATGAAATTACATTTATTATATATAACATTAATTATAATTATTATTTTTTCCGGATGCGGAGAAGAGCTTGATTTATCACAATTTCCAACAAATCAAAATCCGGGAGTAATTGGAGATACGGTATATATTCCGCAGTCCCCTGCTTTTATGGGATTCGACCAACCTGCTGATATATTCATTGGCAATGAACCACTTATATATATTGCAGACAGAATGAATAACAGGATTGTTCAGCTTGATATTGCAGGCGGAGTGATAGGTTATTCAATTCCAATTTTAAGACCGAAGAAAATCACACAGGATAAAAACTATGACCTATTAGTTATTGCTACAATAATAGATACTATACCTCCGAATATTCTTGATTCAGTAGATGTTGTTTACAGGTTCAAGCTGAGAAATAATAACGGTCTTATAACAGGTTTACAGCCAACAATTGCATTCAAATCAAACCAGGCAACGCCTGTTCCGGGTGACCATGGCAGGTTTACAGGAATTACTTCGTTTCCTGATAATTATTACGTTGTTAGCAGGTCCGGACCGAATAATTCAAGCCAGATTGACCCGGATAATGCCTTCTTCAAAATAGATAAGTATGATAACACAATCCCCGTGCCGCAAAGATTATCGGGGTTTGAAATTCAGGGACAAGGATTAATGTCTCTGCAGGAAGTTTCATCAATTGTTACTATACCATACAGCTATACTGATTTTATTTACACTCAATCATACAGCGATGAGGTTTTTAAAGTACAATGGGTTGTGTATGACGAAACGGAACAGATATATTTACCCAAATTTACACCGTCAGGAAATATTGATTTGTTGAAGAATGGATTGTTTTCACGTCCTGAAGCTGTAACAGTTGATACACGAGGAAATATTTATGTGATTGATTCGGGTAAAGATTCATTATACAAATTCAGCGGAGCAGGAAAGCTAAAATCCGAATCATTCGGCGGTGAGGGAACAACCGATACTAAATTTATGAATCCATCAGGAGTGGCTTTCTTTTATAAAACCTTATACATCTGCGATACAGGCAACAACAGGATTTTGCGGTTTGTACTTTCAACAGACATAAACTGATTGCGAATTACGAATTGCTAATTGCGAATTGAATGTTGATAAAGGGGTAATGTCAAGTAAGTGTTAACGTAAAACAACCCGAGGATTAATAACTTTACTTTTTAAAAATATTTACAAAAATTTTATTACTTCCCTATTATTTTATTTAATTTGTAACCGATAAGAACAGATAAAAGATTATTTCTTATTTTATTTGTTTGGTCACTTAAAACCCGGATATAGGTATTGGTAAAATTTGGTTCAAATCTTAGCTCAGTTAGAACTCCATTTTTAAACTCTAATCCTGCACCGAATGTAACTCCAAACTCGAATTTATAATTATCAATCGGGATATATTTATCTTCAGTACTGTAGTTAGCTATTCTGAAATCCCATCTTGGTCCGATAAGTCCATAAAATGTCCTGTTCTTACCCGGAATAATATTTAATTTAAACAAAGACTCAAACGAGAGATAATGAAACTTATTGCTGACATCTACAAACTTCGGTTCAAACGGATCTGAAGGTGACCATGAGACAGGTTCACTTTTTTCTTTTCCCTTCATTGAATAATGCAGTTCTGTTAGGACAGAAAATGCTTTCAACTGAAAAAACTCAGCAAATAATCCGACATCGAATGTAATCATTCCAGCGTGTGATTGATAGTAGGGATTATAAACATACCCAATATGCTCAGTCCTTTGAGTTGAACCCGCCGGTCCCAGTTTTATTCCGTAACTTTTTATGATTTGTGAGTAGGAATGATCATTCAGTGCTAAAAGTAAAATAAAAATGATGAAAATATGCACTTTCTTCATATTCTTTTTGAATAAAATTTGAAAAATTGAGTATGATTACGTTACTTTTAATAACCGCTGCCTTTAAATTATAAACTAATTACACAATTATCAAACTATATCCCAATGTGTTTTGAATATCTTGATTTGTTTTTTATTAATATATTATAGTTTATCTAAAAAAAAATAAACATGACTAAATATTTACTTATTCTATTTATATTAGCTTCACAGCTTCAGGCACAGGTTATAACAATTGACTCAGCCCGCAAGGTGCCTTTAAACACAATCGTAACTGTTCGTGGCGTTATTTCAACATCATCAGAGTTGGGCATACCAACTGTATATTTTCAGGACCCGACTGCAGGGCTTGTCGGATATGATGCTGCTTTCTTTAACGGAACCGACTACGGAGACAGTGTCCAGGTTACAGGAACAATGACCGAATATAACGGATTAAGAGAACTTCAACCCGTAAGCAGCTTTACAGTTCTTGATTCCGGATTAACTGTTGTTCCAAAAGTTGTTACAACAACTCAAATCAGAGTAACAGGTGAAAACTACGAAGCCCAGTTAATCAAAATAAATAATGTTACCGCTGTTCATAATTTACAAGGTGCTAATGTTACCACATGGACAGTAACAAGCTCAGGAACAAATTACAGGATAATATCAGGAGGTGACTCGTGTGAGATAAGAATATACGGTTCAACAAATATTGCCAACACAGCAATTCCGCCATTCCCCTTTTCTGTGATTGCTTTGGCTAGCCAGTTCAGTACAAGTTACCAGATTTTACCGCGTTCATTGAGTGATTTTATTCTTCCGTCAGGCGGCGGACCTTTATTAAGCTTGATTACTTATTCAAATATACAGCAGAACAGTGTTACAATTAACTGGACAACTTCTGCACCGGCAGATTCTAAAGTTAGATGGATGTTATCGGATTCAAATTACCAGCCGGTTTTATTTAATGACTCTGTTTATAATGCTTCGTTAGTTACCAATCATACTGTTATATTAAGCGGATTACGTCCCGGCAAAATATATATGTTTAATGTTTCATCTACCGATACATCTGGCACAAAGACAAGCAGTAATTTATATTTTGCTACACAATCAACTTCATCAGGTACAATTAATGTGTACTTCAACCGCGCTGTTGATACAACATTAAGCATTGGAGAGAAAGCACAGGGTAATACTAATTTCCAGACTAAGATTATCTCACGTATAAATGCAGCTCAGTATTCGATTGATATGGCAGTTTACAGCTTTAATGAGCTTACTCAAATCCGTGATGCTTTAATTAATGCGAAGATAAGAGGAGTCAAGATTAGGTTTGTATATGATTCAAGGACTAACCAGGCACTTGTAAATGACCTTATAGCTGCAGGAATTCCAATACAAAAGAGGAATTACCAAACCGGTGATATTATGCACAATAAGTTCTTTATATTTGATAACCGTGATACATCTTCCGCAAATGATGATTGGGTATGGACAGGCTCTACAAATGTTACACAAGACCAGTTCTTTACTGATGCAAACAATGTTATTGAGATACAGGATAAAACATTAGCTGCTGTTTACACAAGAGAATTTGAAGAAATGTGGGGAAGTGCGGCAGAGTTACCTAACCCAACATTAGCAAAGTTTGGACCTGCAAAAACGGATAACGTTCCTCATATTATAAATGTTAACGGAACCAGGATTGAAGCATATTTTTCGCCAAGTGATAATCCATCCACTCAAATTGAAAATATGATAGCAACGCAAACCGATTACACAATTTACTTTTGTGCATTTGCATTTACAAAATACAGCATCTCCAATGCAATGAAATCGCGATTTAATGCAGGAAGAGATGTGAAAGGTGTATTTGACGGCGATACTTCCGGTGGTGTATTCCGTGAGATGAAGGGATTTGGACCTTATGCATGGAATCCCCCCGCTGATGTGTGGATAGATAATGCTGAACCGGGAATATTGCATCACAAATATATTTTAATAGATGCACCATATATAAACAGCAATCCTGCAGTTGAAACAGGCTCTTTCAACTTTTCCAATAATGCCACGTTCAATAATGATGAAAACTATTTGATAGTTTACTCGCCGAGAGTTGCGAATTTATATTTGCAGGAGTTTTATAAACGATACAGAGTAAGCGGCGGTACAGGTGTTATCGTAATTGGAGTTGAGCCAATTGCCGGAAAGACTCCCTTTAAATTTGAATTGCAGCAGAATTATCCGAACCCGTTTAATCCTAAATCAACCATAGTATATAATATTCCAAAGACCTCAGATATAAAGCTGAAAGTTTATGATATTTTGGGACGTGAAGTTTCCGAGTTGGTTAATACTGTTCAGCAGGCAGGAAATTATAAAGCAACGTTCGATGCCTCAAATCTTGCAAGCGGGATTTATTTCTATTCATTATTTGCTGATGGGAATAAGATTGACAGCAAGAAGATGGTGCTGATCAAATGAGGAGTTGCAGGTTGCAGGTTGCAGGTTACAGGTTGCAGATTACAGATTACAGATTAAACAACACCTCTATCCCAAATGGATCTTCCTAGGCGGATCCATTTGGGAAAGTTTTCTTTGGAGATTTACAATTGGAGTTAGACAAGGGGTTACTGATATTAATATGTGTGAACTAAATTAACAGCAAATTTATATAAACAACTCCAGACTTGGATTACAGGATTACCCCTTGCCTATGTTCAATTGTTAATCCATTATGCATTAACACGGTTAATGCACTCCATACATATGCTCCATACACTCCATACACTCCATACACTCCATACACTCTACGCACTCTTTATTATGATTGTTAAAGAGCGAAATATATCATATTATTGCAAAAATAAAAAAAATAAATATGATGAGAAAAATAGCATATTATCTGATATTTACTTCTATATTACTTTTTAACACATCAAATATTTTCTCGCAATGGACAGAAATTACAGTAGGTACATTTTTAACTTTATTTTCTGTCTCTGCTATTAATAATGATATAGTCTGGGCAGCTGCATCAGGGCAGAATATGTTCAGAACAACAAACAGTGGTCAAACCTGGGAAAACAAAGGGTTGAATATTCCTGACCCTCAGGGAGTTCATACAAATGTATTTGCAATAGACCAGAACACTGCTTTATTCGCAACTTATGCCGGCTCGCCAACACGTGTAGCATATGTTTATAAAACTACAAATGCAGGTGCAAATTGGTCGCTTGTGTTTACACAAGGAAGTAATGCTTTAATTACAGCGATATGGATAAAGCCAAATTTGCAGGGTTTTATGTGCGGATGGCATGTTGGCGGCAGATGGTCATTGTGGAGAACATCAAACGGAGGTAATAACTGGGATTCAACGGGGCTTTATATTCCCGAATCAAATGCTTCATACTGGACATTTGAAAACGCTATGCAGTATATGGGCTCTAATATTTGGTTTGGTGTAAGAGGAAAAGGTATCTACTATTCTAGCAATGACGGGAATTCATGGACATTGCAGGACCTGACAAGCGGTGGTTTCCCCTACCCTGCAGGATTATGGTTCGATGATGCACAGAACGGTTTTTCAAGCGGTAATTTGAATATTATTAAAACGACAAATGGCGGTACTAACTGGACTGTTACTCCCGGAAGCTCCGGCTCCGAGGTAATTAGAGGTATAACAGGTTCCGGCTCACAATGGTGGTATGTGAGAGAGTTTACACCATATATTTATTATACTTCCAACAGCGGTGCAAACTGGGTTCTGCAATTCACTTCTCCATCTAACGGAGGGTATAAGCATATTACAAAAGCAAGAGACGGGAATACGTTGTGGGCAGTAAATATTACAGGCAGAGTTTCTAAGTCAACAATAATGACAAGTATTAATCCGGTAAATGGAGAGGTGCCAACTTCATTCAGCTTAAGCCAGAATTATCCTAATCCTTTCAATCCTGAAACAAAAATAAAATATCAAATTCCTAAAAATGCTTTAGTGAGTTTGGTAATATATGATGAAACAGGGAAGGAAATCCGGAAGCTGGTGAATGAGACACAGCATGCAGGCACATATGAAACAAGCTTTAATGCCTCTAACCTTGCAAGCGGGATTTATTTCTACTCATTGTTTGCTGATGGGAATAAGATTGATGGGAAAAAGATGGTACTGATTAAATGAGGAGTTACAAGTTGCAGGTTATAGGTTGCAGGTTATAGGTTGCAGGTTAAAAGTTGGAAGATTGAAAAGTTGGAAGATTGAAAAGTTGGAAGATTGAAAAGTTGGAAGATTGAAAAGTTGGAAGATTGGAAGATTAACCATTGCAGTCAGACAAGGGGTTACTGATATTGGTTCGGACATATAGAAATTACTACATCATTATATAAATAACACCGGACTATGATTAACGAATTACCCCTTGTTCATTTTCCGGCTTATGAGATTTACAATTGGAATTAGACGAGGGGTTACTGATATAAATATGCGTGAACTAAATTAACAGCAAATTTATATAAACAACTCCAGACTTGGATTAACGGATTACCCCTTGCAAATCATCCGTCTTGCAGCATTTACAATTGTATATGAGCGATTGCTTGTCAGCAATTATAAATCCTGCAAGTTGGATAGTAAGCAAGGGGTAATCCGGAAATTAAAATCTGGAGTGGTCAATTAAATTTATTCTTATATAACCAAACATCCCTATCTATATCAGTAACCCCTTGTCTATCTCCATTTGTAAATATCTGTGACTCTTTGCCTATGTTTAATTGTAAATCCATTATGCATTAACACGGTTAATGCACTCCATACATATGCTCCATACACTCCATACACTCCATACACTCTACCCACTCCAAACACTCAATCTTACTTGCTATCCGATATATCTATAATTCTTTTTTCAAACTTCGGCTCAATTACTTTTTGCTTTTCAACAACTTCAATAATTAAATCCCTGTCAACGCGTCCGGTTTCTTTTACTTCGAATTTTTCATTCACTTCTCCGAAGAATTTCTTAAACTGGCTTACAACATAATTATTTGTTGCTATGGAATAAATCTTATTATCATCAACCGGTTTACCATCTACAAAAGCACTTACTAAAATATTCATGCTGTCTGAATCCATTTTCTTTGAATCATAGGTATAAGTAAGTCCCGAGACGTTCAGCATTTCACCGGATTCCTCTTCTCTTTCCTTATTTATCTTCAAGCGGATATTATTACTCAGCATTTCTTTCAAAGTTTTACCCGATACTGAAAATACATTGAGTTCATTTCCAAAAGGATTTATTTCCCATATGTCACCTATTGTAACATTGCCTTTTGCCAGATTCTTTCTTAACCCGCCGCCGTTTATAAAAGCAATATCGGTTCCAATTTCAGTTCTGAATGCATCTGCTTCATATTGCCCGAGGTTTGTTTCCTGGTTATATGATGCTTTCCAGTCATCTTTTAATTCTGCAATTACTTTTAACAATTCAGCACCAACTGAAGAGACCATTTCTTCAACTTTTTGACCTGCAGCTTTATCATATATAGCCGAGTCCATGACTGTTTCTATCAGCTTACCGTAATAGCTTATTACAGTATCCTTATCCACATCAACTTTTAAATCAAGCTTACCCAACCAGCGTGAATATGAACCTGCCTGTACAATTACAACACCGTTTTGATTAGCAGGTTTAAACAACGGGATATGAGTATGACCGCCTACTATAATGTCCACATCTTTATAATACACTTCCGCCATCTTTTTATCATCATCCAATCCCTGGTGAGTGAGAAGAACAATCAAATCACAGCCTTGTGCTTTTAGCTGCCCGATACCTGCCTTAATGACTGAATCAGTGTTCAGCATAACAATATTGTCAACATTTTTTGGAAGTGTTAATTCGAAAAGTCCCGGAGGTGATATGCCAAGTATACCGGTCTTAACTCCGTTTATATCTTTAATGATAAATGGTTTACCGAAAGTTGAATTGCTCAGCTTATTATAAATATTTGCTGATAAAATATTAAACTGTGCAAGCTTTAATGCCGAATCAAGAGCATACTGGCTGTAATCATATTCATGATTACCTAATACAAATGCATCGATACTAAAGAGGTTCAGCAATTCTATCTGTGACTTGCCGCGTGTAAAAGTAGAAACCGGAGTCCCCTGGAAATCATCCCCTGCATTTAGCACTAAAGATTTTTCATTTCTGAGCTTATTAACATAGCCAAGCATATTTGCCGTGCCGCCGTAATAATAATAAACACTTTCACCCGTAGCACTATCTTTTTTAGATGATTTTACCGGCTGATTTCTTGCATGGAAATCGTTCCAGTGCAAAATTGTAACCTCTTTTACATTTTCCTGAGAATAAATAGAAAATGTAAGAATAAATAAAACAAATAATATATATTTCATAAATAAATTAAAATACTTAACTAAGAATGACAAATATAAGCATTCTTAATTAAGTATTAAATAAGAAACGTATGATAAGAATTTTTACTTCATTAATATCATTTTTCTTGTATCAAATAAAACCCCATCAACATACATTGAGTAAAAATACATTCCCGAAGCCAAATCACTGCCGTTAAAATTTACGGAATAATTACCGCTCTTCAACCTGCCATCCGCCAGAGTTCTTACTTCCCTGCCCACTATATCATACATAACTATTTTAATATCCGATTCAGTAACTAATGAGTATTCTATTTTCGTAACAGGATTGAACGGATTCGGATAATTTTGAGAAAGCGAATAATTTACAGGTATAGAGATATTTCCCACTGCAATAGGATTATAATAACCAATGTTAATACTCCAGCTCACTAACTGTCCGGTAACTGTTGTTGAGTTATTAAATATTTTAATTACCCATTTACCGCTCATTGATTTATCTTTGTATAAAGAGAAGCTTTGCTGCGGTTTGAATGTGCCTGTAAAAGGTGCTGTTCCCTGTGTAATAGATATTTGTGCTTCATCATCGAGATTTGTATTTGTATAGTTATCTCCTGTGCCGCCGTTTTTAGTGCTTAACGGAAGCTGGCTGAATCCTTCTTTTGTAAGATATATATACAAATCAGAATCATTTGAATGATTGATAGTGAAATTTAAGTTTATATCATTTACCATTCCTGCAGTATTTACAGTTATCGTATCATAAGTTACCTGCATTGGGTTTAATGTTTTTGGTACTGTAGTTGAATTAATAACAAGTGCTTTATTTATATGATAGACAAGGAAAGACTGCGGCGGTATTGTACCCGGCGGATTAAAACCTCTTGCTCCGCCTGGATAAGACCCAATCAGCGTTCCCAGTGAATCCTGTGCCGCTATATAATAAGATACGGTTGAGCCTTTCGTCTGGCCCGGAATTGAAAAATAAAATGTATCAAGATTATTTGATTGAGCTGTTACATAATTAAAGCTCCCATTGCCTACCTTATAATACAATCTTGGCTTATTAGCATCCTTGGCTATAGGCCAGCTTGATTTTATAACAGCTTTAGTTAAAATGTTTGTTGTATCATTTGAAGATGGAACTGATGTATGAGTAAAATATATCTTATAATTATTTAAAATTCCTGTGGCAGCACCTATAACAACTTTTATAACATTATACATATAGGCATGATTAAGTGTATTAAACCTGTCATTAACTGTATGATAATAAAGACAAAAATCACCTAAATCTTCATGGACCGAAACACCTTTAAAGCCCCTGTTATTAAATGAAATATGGTCACTTCCGTAAGAACCTATATGCACCTGCGGTACCAATGAAGGCACATAAAATAATGATGTGGTATAAAGCTCTTCTGCAAGTGCCTGTGAATTTGTGTTCGAAGTTATCTGGAACCGTCCGTCATTATTCAGGTCCCATGCAATCATATCCATATTGATAACTGCGATAATCGAATCACCGTGTGCAAAAGCAGAATCAGCGTAGGCTTTGCTTCCGAATAGGCCTACCTCTTCTTCGTCCCATGCCGCAAAAATTACAGTATAATCAAAGCTCATCGTACTGAATATACGGGCAGCTTCAAGTACACCGCACATTCCCGATGCATTATCATCAGCACCTGGAACTGTATCGGACTGCGGGCCAAAGGAAATCATATCATCATAATGAGCGCAGATAATTAATTTTTGATTGGGATACTTTGTTCCGGTTTTCTTTGCAATAACATTTACGCCATTTGTATTGAATGGCATGTATTCTACCTGTAATCCGTAACTCAGCAGTTTCTCAAAAATATACTGGGTTGCTTTACTGTTAGAAAAATGGTTATACTGCCTGGATATAATCCGGTACGGCTGGCCGCCTATTGTTGTAATTGTATCGCCGGATAGCTCTTTGTCAAATTTATTTATTGTAGTTTGTGATACTTTTGATATTACGGAATCTATATAAATATTATAGCTTACCTGGCTATCTGTTGATTTTATTGAAAAAAATATAATTGATATAGAAACGATCAGCGGAATATATCTGGAAAATTTCATATTTTTAATAAGTGGTTATGAGTTATTGGATATTATAAAAAAGGAAAGCTTAAATCACATTAAACATTAATATCAGCTTTCCTTTTTAATTTATTATTTTAATTTTTATTTCATTAAAGTCATCTTCTTTGTGTCGAACAAAACACCGTCGATAAATAATGAATAGAAATAAATACCTGATGATATATATGTACCGTCAAATCTTGCTGTATGTTCACCTGCATGCATTTCATCGTTTATTATAGTGTTTACTTCTTTCCCTAAAATATCATATACAGCCAGTTTCACATGACTCTTTTTTGCAAGAGAAAATGAAATGACTGTAGCCGGATTAAACGGATTGGGATAATTCTGGCTAAGAGAAAATGTTATTGGTTCATTATTGTTAGATGCGGTTCCGACCATCACAGAATAGCTGAACAATGTATCGGGTGGAATTAAACCGGGCGGTGAAACACCTTTTCCGCCAAACGGAAGTGTTCCGACGAATTTATTCGCTTCATCCTGTGCCGCTATATAATAATACACTGTACTTCCCGGCGGCTGGTCTGGAATCATGAATTTGAATGTATCCAAATTATTATAATGTGCATTTACATAACTGAATCCTCCCGGGGCAACCTTATAATACAATCTGGGACCATTCATTATCTTTGCAATTGAGTGCGGTGATGTGATAACTGCAGTTGCAATTATAGGTGTGTATTCATTTGCTGATACTATTGGTGTATGTTCAATATTCATAAAATAATCACCTGCAAATGTCATCAATGCCGCTATTGCTCCTCTTGTAAAATAAAGGAAATAAGGCAAAGCCACATTTGAAAATTTATCATTTATTGTATGATAGTAAGGATTGAAGTCTTCCATCATTTCAATACCGCATAAAGCCTTATATCCATTTTGCTGAAAATAGTAATGGTCACTTCCGCTCATATTTTGGATGATAACATATGGTACCAGGTCATGTACATATAAATTAATAGCTTTTTTTACATAGTTGGTAAATATTTCATTTGGAGCAATACAGAAAAGGGTTGCTTCAAAATCGTTATCTCCATCCCACGCAATCATATCAAGATTTATAACTCCCATGATAGAGTCACCATTTGCAATTGCTGTATCAACATACCTGTGGCTTCCAACCAATCCCTGTTCTTCTTCATCAAAAGCAATAAATTTGATAGTATAGTCAAAAGTAAAAGGTGCAAGCAATCGGGCAGCTTCAATTACTGCACAGGTTCCTGAACCGTTATCGTCAGCACCCGGAGCAAGAACACCCGATGGCATATCGTCAAAGTGCGCACAGATTATATAATACCTGTTAGGATATTTTGAACCTGTTCTCGTGCCTATTACATTTTGCCCTGTTGCACTGAATGTCATATATTGAACCGTTAATCCATAACCCTGGAACCTCTCAAATATAAACTGTGCAGCTTTATCATTACTTGGCTGATTCTTATTGCGTGATACAATGGTATAAGGCAATCCGCCGATTACCGTTTCTGTATCACCGCTCACTTCACGGTTCAATAATCCAAGCGTTTGCAGTGTTGATTTGGTTATAGTTGTATCTATTAGCGGACTATAACCTATTTGTGATAATGTACAGGATGTTATTAATGAAATAAATAAAACTGAAAAAATAATTTTCGTTTTCATTTTATTACAATAAAATTAAAAAATTTATTAATATACCGGGAGTTTGTTAAACTTCTTATGTAAGATTTATATAGACAGTATTGTTTCATGCTATAATATGTAGTTCATTATAATATAAATTGTAAGATATAAAAATGGAAAAAGAGAATATCTGAAACCATGACCCCTAAATCGTTCCAAATGAAAAAAACATTTATCAGATTTATCAGATTTATCAGATTTATCAGATTCATCAAATTTATCAGATTCATCAAATTAGTAAAGTAGCTTTAAACACAACGGTCACTAAGAGCACAAATACACAAAGAGCACAAAGAAAGATATTTGATGTGGGCTAAAGCCCGTGGTTACTTACGATGCAGTTTAGATAAGCTCAAGGTATGTGATTTATCATTATTCAGATTAAAAAGTCTTTATGAACTTTGTGAACTTTGTATCCTTTGTGTTCTTTGTGTTGAATTTTATAATCTGATGAATCTGATAAATCTGACAAATCTGATGAATCCTTCATTGTCTTTTCAATTGCACCTATCCTAAAATTGATTTAATTTTGATAAAATTAAACATTTTATCTTGAAAAGAACTATAATTTTATCTTTAATATTACTATCTGCATTATTTATTTCCTGCAGTAAAAAATCCGTTCAAACAACTGAATCAGGTAAATTAAAAGTAGGCCTCGTTTTTGACGTTGGCGGAAGAGGCGACAAATCATTTAATGATGCCGCATACCGCGGACTTGAAAAAGCAAAAAATGAACTTGGTGTAGATTTCGAATATATAGAGCCCGGACCCGGTGCCGATAGAGAAGCTGCTTTAAGGCAATTTGCTACCAGACCTGATATTAAGCTTATTTTTGGTATTGGTTTTATTTTCACCGATGAGATTACAAAGATGGCACAGGAATTTCCCAATAAAGATTTTGCATGTGTTGATTATACTTATGACCAGACAAAAACTATTCCTCCTAACCTGTTAGCACTTGAGTTTAAAGAAGATGAAGGATGCTTTTTAGTTGGTGCAATTGCCGGGCTGACAACTAAAACCCAGGCAGTCGGTTTTGTTGGCGGAATGGAATCTCCGTTAATAAAAAAATTCGAAAAATCTTATGAAGCAGGTGTGAAATATGTTAATCCTGAGTGCAAAGTGTTTATATCTTATGCAGGAGTTACAGGTGATGCATTCAAAAATCCCGGTAAAGGAAAAGAGCTTGCTTTAGGTCAATATTCACAGGGTGCCGATATTATTTTCCATGCATCGGGCGTTACGGGATTAGGTGTATTTGAAGCTGCAAGGGAAACAAAGAAGCTAGCAATAGGTGTCGATTCCGACCAATATAATGAAGCTCCGGGATTTATCCTGACAAGTATGATAAAGAGCGTTGATGTGGCTGTGTTTGATTGTATCAGGCAGGAAAAAGACGGCAAGTTTAACGGTGGAAAAGCCGAAACGTTCGGTTTGAATTCAAAGGGTGTTGACTATATTTATAATGATAAGAATAATAACCTTATTTCGGAAGGAACAAGGAAGAGAGCAGAAGAAATCAGGGAACTGATAATTGCCGGCAAGATAGCTACATTTTTAAAGTAAATGAGCATTAAAACAATGTGGATAACCTCTGTTAATTTTTATCATTCTCTTCTTTAACTGAATATCAAGAATGAAGTTCTTCAATACATTTATGGGATTGCTTCGCTCTTGGATGTTTAGTAAAATATTTTAAACATTACAGATTATCTTTATTGTTAAGAATTTTCGAAAAGTACAGGCTCGCAATTGAACTTAACATCAAATAATGTTAGCAGTAGAAATGATAGCCATAACAAAAACTTTCGCCGAGAAAGTTATTGCTAACAATTCAATCAGCCTATCGGTAAAGAAAGGTGAAGTGCACGCAATAGTTGGTGAAAATGGTGCCGGCAAATCAACACTCATGAACATTCTATACGGAATGTACCCGCCCGATAAAGGAAAAATACAAATAAACGGGAACGAAGAAATCATCAATTCCCCTGCCAGGGCAATTCAATTGAAAATCGGAATGGTGCATCAGCATTTTATGCTTGTACCCCCTCTAACTGTGCTGGAAAACATTATACTCGGGTCTGAACCGGAAAAAAATTTACTGCTTGATTTCAAAAAAGCGAAAGAGAGAGTTTCTCAAATTACAAGCTCATTCAAAATTGATGTAAACCTTGAAACAAAGATTGAAAACCTTCCGGTGGGGCTGCAGCAAAGAGTTGAAATCCTGAAATTATTGTACCGCAACGCAGAAATATTAATACTTGATGAACCAACCGCAGTACTCACACCGCAGGAAACGAACGAGCTTTTTAATACAATAGACTTTCTTAAATCCGAAGGCAAGACAATCATTCTTATCACTCATAAGCTCAACGAAGTAAAAGCCATAAGTGATACAATCACTGTTCTTAGACACGGGAAAGTTGTTGGTGTAACTGGTACAGAAAATGCTACAATTGAATCAATTGCAAGGCTAATGGTTGGTGAAGATAAAATATATGAGGAAAAGAAAGCCAACATCAGAGAAAAAAAACTTATACTGGAAGTGAAAAATGTAACGGTATTAAATGAGAATTCTGTTGAAGCAGTAAAAGACGTATCGTTTGAAATAAACTCAGGTGAGATATTGGGAATTGCGGGGGTAGAAGGCAACGGTCAGCATGAATTGGTGGAAGCAATTTCGTCAATAAGAAAGCCGGCAAAAGGAAAAATAACATTAAATAATGCTGAGCTTAAAGAAGAGCACAACATCGCTCATATTCCGGCAGATAGGCACAGGAATGGGATAGTAATGGATTTTTCTGTTGCAGAAAATTTGATTTTGGGAAGAGAGAAGGAGAATTTATTTAAAAAAGATATTACAATTGATGAAAGCAAAGTAAAAACATTTGCGGAGAAATTAGTTCATGAATATGATATAAGACCTGTTGATATAGATATAAAGATTAAATCCCTGTCAGGCGGCAATCAGCAAAAAGCTGTTGTTGCAAGAGAAATAACAAAAAATTCAGACCTTATTATAGCAAGCCATCCTACAAGAGGGCTTGATATAAAAGCGGCAAGCTTTGTTCATAATGCTTTAATAAAAGAGAGTGATAAAGGTAAAGCAGTTTTGCTTGTTTCATCCGACCTGGCTGAGTTATTAAAGCTTAGTGATAGGATTGCTGTGATTTATAACGGACAGATAAATGTAATCTTTGATGCAGACAAAACAAATGAATATGAACTGGGATTGTATATGACGGGGAGTAAGGTTAAGAATGAATAAAGTCATTTACTCCATACTTGGTCCTCTTGCTGCAATAATTATTGCATTATTTATTGGAGCTATCATCATTTCATTAATTGGTAAAGACCCGGTTGAGGTATATGGTGTATTATTTTACGGTACCCTTGGTAATTCATACGGAATTGGGCAGGTATTATTTAAAGCTACCCCGTTAATCTTTACAGGATTATCCGTTGCATTTGCATTTAAAGCAGGATTGTTTAATATCGGTGCAGAAGGGCAAATGATTATTGGCGGATTTGCTGCTGCATGGACCGGATTTACTTTCGTCACACTACCCTGGATAATCTTAATTCCTCTTACAATTATTGCAGCATTTGTTGGCGGAGCATTATGGGGATTTATAGCAGGATATTTAAAAGCAAAATACGGCTCACATGAGGTAATTAATACTATCATGCTTAATTTTATTGCTGCAGCACTCGCTAGTTACCTGGTTAATGAAATTTACGGCATACCTGCAACTATTCATACTCCTGAAGTAAGCGGTTCATCTTTTCTTCTCCGTTTTGATGCAATCACCGGATTATTTCCTGGCTCTCCTTTTAATACAAGTTTTCTTGCTGCAATATTATGCACAATAATATTTTATTTCATAATAAACAGAACGCCATTTGGTTACCAAATAAGAACACTCGGCCTGAATAAAAACGCTGCCGAATATGCAAGAATGAAAATTAAAAAACTTGTGGTGTTATCAATGTTAATTTCAGGCGGTATAGCGGGAATTGGGAGTATAAATTTTATTTTCGGGTATAAACATTATTACGAATTGGGCTTCTCCGAGGGGGCGGGTTATATCGGGATTGCTGTTGCTTTGATTGCACGCAATAATCCATTTGCAATAATAATTACTGCATTTTTCTTCGGCATACTTGAGTACGGCGGATTGACAATCAACACTATGGTACCAAAAGAGCTTGTTACTATTTTGCAGGCATTATTAATCATTCTAGTTATTACATTTGTCAGGATTATCGATGTTTTAAAAATTAAATTTTTAAAGTCAGCATAAATGATAGAAAATATTTTTACATATGCTTTTCTTTTGCAGACATTAAGAATTTCTGTTCCCTATTTTCTTCCATCGCTGGGAGCGGCATATTCCGAAAAAGGCGGTGTTGTAAACATTGGGCTGGAAGGTATATTATTAACAGGTGCATTCTTCACTACACTTGGGACATATTATACACAAAATATCTGGATTGGAATTTTATGCGGACTTACCGCGGGATTTTTAATAGCTCTGATACATGGCATAGCAACCATAACATTTAAAGCTGACCAAATCGTAAGTGGTATTGCATTGAACTTATTTGCTCTTGGCTTAACAAAATTTTTATGCAGAATTATCTTCAACAGCTCCAGCAATTCAGCAAGAATTCCCGGATTGGAAACGGTTAATATTCCCCTGCTGTCTTCCATACCTATTCTGAATAATATTTTTATAACATTTTGCATAATATTATTGATATTATCACAAATAATTTTTTACAGGTCTAAGTTCGGGTTAAGGTTAAGGGCAGTGGGTGAAAATCCAGCGGCGGCTGATTCACTTGGAATTAATGTATTAAGAATAAGATATGCAGGAGTATTGATAAGCGGATTACTTGCAGGACTCGGGGGCGCATGGCTTGCATTTGACCAGCACAGCTTTACAGACGGCATGTCGGCTGGAAGGGGTTTTATCGCTCTTGCCGCCATGATTGTAGGAAAATGGAAACCCATGGGTGCTGCAGCAGCTTGCCTTGTATTTGGCTTTGCTGAAAGTATTTCCATACAATTTCAGGGGACTGCAATACCAACCCAATTCATTCAAATGCTGCCGTATATATTGACAATTATAATACTTGCAGGATTTATCGGAAAATCAACACCCCCTGCTGCAGATGGAATTCCTTATGAGAATACTAATAAATAGCTGATTTAACTTTACAACGGAACATAAAATTATTAATTTCGTTAAAAAATAAAAATAAATATGAAAAAATTAGTAGTTTTATTAACAGTAATTTTAATACCGGTAATGGCTTGTTCGCAGTCACAGCAGGATTGGACAGAACTGATGTATCATTACCAGACAGGTTCAGTTCCGCCGCAATATTATTTCAGCTATGATATGACAGTTGCCCAGAGCGGAATACTGACACTTGTGTATCATCCCGGTTACCAGACTGATTCATCCTGGACGTACCAGTTAAATGTTCCTGCAGATGATATTGCACATTTAAATAATGCTATTAAAGCAAGCGGCATATTGAACGGGACAATTCCCGAAGCACCTCAGGAACACAGACCGGTTGGCGGACCTATTCAGCATGTTATGCTTATGCTGCCGCAGGACCCCAATCTAGACCAGATGCCGCCAAGAATTACAACTCCCGATTTCCCGGATGATGCTTACAGAGAGAAATTAGCAGTACTTTATGAACAAATTCAAAAATTAGTTCCTGCTTCAACATGGAATGAGATTGAGACAAGAAGAGGTTTGAAAGACAAGTAGCAGATAATCCCAAATGGACTGCTTCGCAGCAAATAACAGTATTCCTTCCCAAATGGAAATTTGGGAAGGAGATTTCAATATTTCATCATTCACTATTTCACTCCGCCCGGGCGGATTCAATGTTTGAAAGAAGCATTTACCAAATACATACAAATATTAAAAGAAGGCAAATACCTTTTTTTCCTTAACATCAGTGACAGGTTATTTACATTTCTTTTTTTCCTTCTGCTGGCAAGAAACCTATCAACAATTCTTTATGGAGAAATAATTACCTTCTTCGCAGCAACAGGTGTGTTTGTTTCACTGCTTGATTTTGGCTTAGCTGCTTATTTGCAAAGAGAGATTGCAGCAAATAAAACTGACAGGACAACAATATTCAGTAATATTTTTATTGTTAACCTGTTTTCGTTTGTATTATATATTTCATTACTGCTTGCAGTTTATTTCATTCTATATCCCGGCTCCAGTATTGCTATATTCTTAATAATATCCATATCGCTTTATTTCGGTCTTCTCACTGAAACATGTAATAAGGTTCTATCGGGATTAAAAAATTTTAAAGAACAATTCACCGGTTTTACATTAGCAAGGATATTTATACTTATTCTTTTTACTATTGGAATTTACTTGTTAAGTATTAATATAGTTTATCTATTCATGGTGTTTTTTGCAGGTATGGTGTTTAACTGGCTGTATGTTTTTATTGCTTTAATAAGAAATAATATAAGGATATCTATTTCCGCAATTAAGAAAACATCTATCGTTAATATACTTAAGCATGTCTCACCTCTTGGCCTAGCAGTAGTTTTTACTTTTTTATACAATAAGATAGATGTAATAATCATTTCCAACCTGCTTGATTATTCGCAGGTAGCGTTTTATTCGGCAGCATATGGTGTTTACAAATCATCCACGCTTGCTTTTACATTCCTTCTTGCAGGCGGCTTTACAAGAGTATCTGAAATTGCCGGTAATAAAACGGAAGTACGGCTGTTTTTAAAGCAATATATGATACTTATTACAATAATTTGCCTTTTGGTCAGCATTTTATTGTTTTTCTTTTCAGATGTAATAGTTAAATTTTTATATTCAGTTAAGTTTTTGCCGTCTGTTGATGTATTAAAGATTTTGTCGTTTGCAGTTATAGCAATTGGATTAAATAACCTGACAGGGATAATTCTAAACGGTATCGGAATATTTAAAGTCGTGATGTATATAACATTATTTGCACTTTTTATTAATATAATACTTAATTTTGCTTTTATTCCGGTTTATGGTATAGAAGCTGCAGCAGTTGTTACGGTAATTACTGAGTATTTTATTTTTTTGTTTGAATTATATTTCCTGATGAGAGTAATAAAATAAATTTTCCTTTCAAAATTAAAAAGTCACAATGGAAAAAGTTATTGATTTATTCCAAGATATTTTATCGGTTATAAACATATTATATGTTGTTATTGTATTTTTAATATTTACTGCATCCTGGATTTTATATTTCTATATAAAAATAAAACAAAAATTCACTTACGAAGATTCATCTGATAATGAAATAATAGATTATATTGGTAAAATGGCATACATAATTGACAGCGAGCAATACTATTATGATGAAAATAGTTGGAAAAATTACGGTTTATTATCTGACAGCAGTAAAAGCTTAAAACGAATAATTAAAAACCATGAAATTGTAACTATTGTCCGACTCACTGAAAATTATGGCGTATGTATTAAGGATTCAGAAGGAAACAAATTTTATGTTCCTCCTTCTAATATTGAGATCATTAAAAAAGATAAGCTTGTTATCCACTAAATATTAAATTTATAATACTTGAGCACTTCCAACTGGCAAAATATCTCATACAATATAGAAATTGTAAGAAATTTAAATCCTAAATCTATACTTGATATTGGTACGGGTTTTGGCAGGTGGGGTATATTGTTCCGTGAATTCCTTGAAACGTGGGAGCATAATAAATATAAAGGTGATTGGGAAAGAATAATAGATGGTGTTGAAATATTTCCCGGTTATATACAATCATATCATAAATTTTTCTATAATAATATATTTATCGAAGATGCTTTACAATTTATGCGTAATGTTAAGAATAAATATGAACTGATAAATTGCGGGGATGTTATTGAGCATTTTACAAAGAATGATGCTGAAGAACTAATTAAATTATGCTTATCAAAAGGAAAATGGATTTTAATAAATATTCCAATAGGTAAAAACTGGGAACAAGGACCTGCACCGGAAAATCTCTATGAAGAGCACAAGAGTTTTTGGTCTATAAAGGATTTTAAAAAATACAAATATAGAATAATTAAAGTCTTTAATGATAATACTTTCAGGGAATTTGCAGTTATACTAATATCTAACGAAAAAATTGAGTTTGATAAAAGAAACGGGAAATACTTTTTATTGAAAAATCTTATCCGTAATAAGCTTGGATTAAATAAATTAGTAAAGAAAATTGAGCAAAGGAAAAGATAAAATTAAAGTATTGTTTGCAGGGAGATATAATTTCTCAGAAGTTCTTTCCGGTACAGGGAAGACAACGAAAAGGATATTTGCCGCTTATGCAAAGAGTAATACAGCAGTTTTTACTTCATATTTCTTTGATGGAAGAAAATACGGCTTGCTGAAAAAATTGTTTGGCAAAGAAGTTTCAGTGCAGAGTGAAAACGCTTCGGTTTATACTCTTGGCTTATTCAGGATATTTCCCGTACTTTTTAAAACCAAACCGGATATTGTTCATATAATTACTTATGAAAGATTTGCTGTTTGTTTTATCTTTTTGAAAATATTTTTCGGATATAAAATAATTTACCATAACCACGGATTGATATCTTTAGAAAATAAAATAAAAGAGCTTCCCTATTTTTACAGAACTAAAGATAAGATTTGTGAAAAACTTTTTTTAAAATATTCCGATAAAATAATATTTCCCTCAGATGTAATTATAGAGGTTGCACTTAATTTTCATAAGTTTAACAAGAACAAAATTCGCATTATCCCAAACGGCATAGATGCGATATATCATTTTCCTGACAATACCCGTGTATATAATAATAATAAGCTGAATGTGATTCTTGAAACAGAAAAGATTGGTTTTGAAGATTCTGTTCTGTTTATATCAGATGCTCTGGAATTAATAAAATTTCCGGTTCGCCTGAATATAATAGGAAAAAGAAAAAATATTTTTAAGGAAAATGATAAGCTAAAAATTATATATGTTGATAAAATGGAGACACACAAATTTGCAGATTTTTTGATGAATATTGATGTTTTTATATCATTAATACGTTATGACACCTTTTCAATCAGTGCAGCCGAGGCAATGGCAGCGGGGGTAATTCCCATAATCAATAAAAATATAGGGATTGCACACTACATAACAAACGGTGTTAACGGGTATAAAATTAATTATGATGATTCTGCTTCACTTGCAAAATACCTGGATATACTGAATTGCGATTCCGGAAAAAGAAGAACTATGTCATGTGAAGCAAAAAAGATTTATGATGAGCTATCTTGGGATAAGGTTTATAAAAAATATGAAAAATTGTATTTTGCAGAATGAAAGTATTATTATTAGCTGATAGCCTTGGAACGGTTGACGGAGTAACCACACATCTTTATAATCTTATAAAAGGTTTATCGGTTTATAATGAATTAGAGTTGTATCTTATCTGCGGAGAAAATAATACTGATAAGTTAAATCCTTTAAATATTGAAATAATTACAGATAAACTTTTTCTGCATAAAAACAGGAGTTATATTAATTATCTGCAAGCTGTTAGTTATTTGAAAAAGTTTACTGATAATTATAAAATTGATATTATTCATTCACATACACATTATGCAGCTAATATTGCGAAGCGGGCAGTAAAAAATGATAAGGTAACAATTCAAACAAACCATGGGTTATTAAAAGATGAAGGCAGGTTAAAACATTTTTGTGCAGATAAATATGTTGCGATTAATGAACATATATATGAGCATTTGCTTCAAAATAACATTGCAGAAAAGAGTAATATTTATTTTATTAGGTGCGGCATAGAAGTACCCGAAGAACCTGTTAAGAAAAATACCGGCATAATAAAATTTTTCGCTGCATCAAGATTGACTCAAGACAAAGGATTGGATATATTTATTAAGGCAGTCAGTAAATTATCCCGTGAAGATAAAGCAAAAGCGGAATTTTATATTGCAGGTGACGGTCCGGAAGAATTAAATTTGAAAAATTTGAATAATGATTTAAAAGCCGGAATAGTTTTCGCGGGTAAAATAGAAGATATGAAAAATATTTTAACTGATTCTCACGCCTTTGTTTTTTCCGGGAGAAGTGATACAGAGGGCTTCCCCGCTTCAATAACGGAAGCTGCTGCATATAATAATCTTGTTATTACGTCAAGCTTTTTCGGTGTTGATTCTGTAGTTAAAGATAAAACAGACGGATTTGTATTCGCTATGGAAGATGATAACGCATTAGCAAATATTCTTTCAGATGTAATTAATAATTATACAAAATATATCTTCATTGCAAATAACTTTTATAAAAAGGTAAAAAACATGTACGATTTAAAAACAATGGCGGAAAAACACTATAACATGTATAAGGGATGTCAGCCGGAATAAAACAAATTACGGTTTTAATGCCGGCATATAACTGTGCGAAGTATATAAAAGCTTCTATTAAAAGTATTCTAAATCAAACGTATAAAGATTTTGAATTGCTGATTGTAGATGACGGCTCTACAGATAATACATGCGAAATAGTGGAAAGCTTTAAAGATGAAAGAATTATCTATAAAAAAACAGAGCATAAAGGCACAGCTGCAGCTTTAAATTACGGATTGGATAATGCTTCGGGAGATTGGATTGCCAGGATTGATGCTGACGATTTAAATGTACCTGTACGCCTTGAAAAGCAGGTAAAGTTTTTAAATGCAAATCCGGATTATGATGTTATATCAAGCTGGTCAGTTTATTTTAATGATAAAAACAGAATACTTTTTCCCCTGCGTGAGCCGATTATTCATGAAGATATTGTATTAAATTTGAATTTACACAATCCGTTAAACCAATCCGGAGTAATGTATAATAAGGAATTAATTAAAAAAGAAAGATACGATGAGAGTTTTTTATTATATGAAGATTATGAATTATTTTACAGGTTAAGGAATAAAGTAAAGTTTTATAATATTGCTGAGTTTCTCGTTTATACACGTGTAAGAAAAGATGCAAAATCATCAGCTTTGAAAGATGAGAAGATTTACGAAATGCTTTTTAATAATGCATTTAAAAAGCTGATAAATTCATCAAATTCCAAAGGCGAAGCGTTTTACTGGACTTCCAATATTGCATGGATAAACTATTTTTTCGGTGATAAAAAAGATGCAAGAAAATATTTGTATCATTCATTTTCAATGAAGAACATACTTGCTTATGCGGCAACATTTTTACCCGAAAATCTATTTCAAAAGCTATTAAGATTAAGATTAAAGTACCGAATTAACGCAATTAAAGAAAATAAGAAAAAGTTTAAAGAAGAGCTGAAAAGGCTATTGAAGGATTAACAGATTACAGATTACAGATTACAGATTACAGATTACAGATTACAGATTACAGATTACAGATTACAGATTACAGATTACAGATTACAGATTACAGATTACAGATTACAGATTAATAACCGTATAATGTTTCGTTAAATGTCATTTGATGTTTGAAGTATTACATTTTTCAATTGACGTATCACTTTTTTATAATTTATAATTATTAAATGTCTTTTTTAAAAAGATATATTTACTTTTCTCTTCTGCTGTACTTTTTCTTTACCATGTTTCTTTCGGTAAGCGGATATTTTAAAATTGGCTTGCTCTCGGATGATTATAATAATTTTTATGATGCGGTTAATACGGGACTTACAAAAAAGTTCACAGGGCATCTTCCTTACACAAATGACCTGCATTTAAGACCATTATATTATTTATCATTGCAGGTCAGCAAATCAGTTCATGATGCACTGGGGTACGACTATGATAACTTTATTTTTTACCGCTTCCAGAATCTGGCTGTTTATTTTTTACTGACCTTTATTGCCGGACTTATTGTATTTCAAAACACAAACAGGCCGGATATTGCTTTAGTTGCTTCATCATTAATTTTAATCTTTCCTAACAACCTTCACAATATTTGCTGGACTGCAGGCAGAGATGATATAATGCTTACGCTGTTCTCCTTAACAAGTATATATTTTACTTTCAGATATCTTAAAAAAAGGATTTTAATCAATATTTTACTTTCTTTTTTGTTTTTTATTCTTGCTCTTTTATCCAAAGAAACAGCAATTGCCCTTCCATTTGTAATAATGTTTTTGATATTCACAGAATATGGAATCAATACATTCAGAAATAGGAAAGTTTTATTTGCAAACTTTTTCATACTTGCTGTTTACATTATTTATAAGTTCTCTTTAAATCAGGTAAAACCATCTGCTAATTCCGTTTATTATATATTTACAGCCTTCATTAAGGCGTTAATATCACTTATAATACCTTTTGATTATCTAAGCTTAAGGTCTTCGTTCAGTGAAGCTAATATTTTTCTGTTTATCTATATAATGTTATTAGTAATTGTGCTGATATTATTAATTAAAAATATCAGGGAATATAAAACAGTAACGTTACAGGCATTTATTTTATTTCTTATAATAATATTCCCGAATTTATTAGCCGGATATTTCAGACCGCAGCTTATATTGTTCCCTTTCTCAATCATTACAATTTACATTGTAAGCAAAGCTTTGTATAATTATAATTTCAAGAATTCATTAAGGATAGTAAGTACATATTTTTTTATAGCTGTTATCTTTTTCTGGTCGGTTACGGCTAAAGAGACCGTTAAACAATGGAGTTCATCTTATGAGCTGGCACGCGGAAGCCTAAAAGCCGCTTTAAGTGTGCCATTTGATTTTACAAAGAAGAATGTTATCATCGGGCAGCCGGGAAGAGTAAAACAATCGTTCATGTTTGATAAAATAACAGGACCGTATAATTACTTCAGATATTATGATAACGTTATCAAAGATACTTTATACGACATGGTGCTATTGGGTGCAATCAATAATGAAAGTATAAAAGCACCTTTAATATACAAACGCATAAACAGTGATGAATTTGATGTGCTGGTAAACAATGAACAGCAATTTTTTTATATAGAAGGAATCGATGACAAATCATTTTCAAGGGGAATCATGAGCAATGGAGTTTTTGTAATATCACTGGAGCTTAACAGTTACGGCAAGTCAAAAAAAATAAAAGTACGTAAGCTTGCAGGTGATATAACCTGTTATATTTATATAAAAGATAATTACCTTAAAATATTTTAACCTTTGAACATACTTCACATAACACCTGATTTTAACTATGCCTGCGGTAGGTCGTATTATGTGTACCTGTTAATGAAGTATTTCAAAAAACGCAAGCATCATCCGGTGCTTTTAACAAACGGGGGCGACTCCATTGACCGGCTTGAGGATATAAAAGCGGATTACAAAATAATCAATTCACTTCATTCCAAAAATCCCCTTTCATTTGCAAAAAATGTATCGGAAATAAGTAAGATAATAATCGAAAACGATATACATATTATTCATACCCATCACAGGTTTTCCGAGCTCTTAGCAATTCAGGCAGTAAATTTATTAAAGGAAAATCACGTAAAAACTGTTTTCACTGCATTAAGTATAGTTGATAAGCGTTATAACATCGAATTCAAATCCGACAAAATAATTGCTGTAAGCGATACAGTCAGAAATATGCTTATAAGGAAATTCAGAGTTGAGGAAAATAGAATACAAAAAATATCAAATTTTACGGATAGAGCCGAGCTGCATGAACTGGAAAAGAGAGATTCCGGTAAAAAATCACAGGAAAACGGTGATTATTCAATACTTTCAATCGGGCGATACCATCCTGATAAGAACCAAATAGTTTTGCTTAAGGCATTAAATGTTCTTAAGGATAAGACAATCAAGCTTGTACTTATTGGAGAAGGCGAGTGTTTGAATGAATATAGAAAGTATATAAACAGACACAAATTAAATGTTGAGCTTATCCCACCGCAAAAACATCTTCATGAATATTTTATTAATACAGAGCTGTGTGTTTTGCCTTCGCTTCGTGACCCTTTCCCAAATTTTATGCTGCAGGCAGGACTTCATAAAAAGCCCTTTATCGGAGCAAATGTTGACGGAATTGCAGAAATGATATTAAATTATGAAAATGGCTTGCTGTTTGAAAGTGATAACGAAATAGAGCTTGCCAGGAAGATACTTCAGCTAAAGAATAATAAAAAATTAGCCGCTCATTGTGCTGAAAATCTGCATAAAGATGTTATTAACGATTACACCGAGGCAACAAAAATTTCAGATATTGAAATGCTTTACAGGGAAATTTTAAAACAGTAGGTTTTCAATAAATGGAAAGAATAAAATTTAATAACCTCTTTGTTGATAATATTTCGTATAATGAACTTATATTATTGATTGATAATGCAATCAATAATAATAAAAATATCAGTATTGGCTATGTTAATACCAATACATTTAACTTATCTTATAAAAACCCAAAATTTGCTGATGTAATAAATTCATTTGATATTGTTCATCCGGATGGAATTGGTGTTTATTTTGCATCAAAATTTACAGGACAAAAACTTAAAAGCAGATTAAATGGTTCTGATTTTTATTTTGAGTTAATCCAATTTTCAATAAAAAATAAATGGTCATATTACTTTTTCGGGCATGATGATGAAACATTGAACAGGATTTGTACAAATTATCCCGGTCTCATAATCAATGGGGTTCATGAGGGATATAATTTTGATACTTCTGTTGTAATTAAAGAAATAAATAATTCCGTACCTGATATATGTATAATTGGATTGAGCACACCCATACAGGAAAACTGGATTCTGGAAAACAAGAGATATCTTAAAACAAAAGTAATTATCTCAGTGGGCGACGGAATAAAAGTTTTTGCAGGTACAAAAGTACGCGGTCCTGTGATAATGAGAAAGCTTGGGCTTGAGTGGTTAGCAAGACTGCTTCACAATCCTTTAAAGTATTACAAAAGATATCTGATAGGAACTCCATTGTTTTTATATAGGATAATTAAATTAAAATTCAGTAAATTGAAACAACTAAACCATTAACTTGATATATATTTACAGAATAGTAATATTAATTGGTTTGCTGCAATTTTCCTTTAGCCAGAATTTCAGCTGGATTACACCGAATAAACCGTACTTAAAGCTTTCCATTATAGAAGACGGCATTTACAGAATAAATAAAGCTGATTTTATACAGGCGGGAATCCAGGTAAATTTTGACCCGCGAACCGTTAAAGTTTTATTTAGGGGAAGCCAGATACCGGTATATTTCGAGGGTGTATCTGATGGAATATTCAATGATTCCGATTTTTTTGATTTTTACGGAACCCGGAATTATGGAGGTCTGACAAATACATATAAAGAATTCGGCAGCAGCACAATCGTCGATTACATAACTAATGAATATTACAATCCCTATTCAGACACAAATGTATATTGGGTTGGATGGGACGGTGCAAACGGATTAAGGTTTACAAATTATTCATACACAACACAGGTAAATTATCCACAGAATTACTTTTATGATGTTATTCATTTCGAAAAAGATTCTGTATATTCACTGGGCGAAACTGTAAATCCAAATACAGACTTCCGGTATTTCAATACAGAGAAAGTATCAGGTGAAGGCTGGTACTGGCAGGATATGAAAAACGGTTTTTTTGTTCAGCCGTCTTTTTCCATACCATATTTATCCAATGAAAATGTAAATTGCAGCTTCAGGATATTTGCATATCCGAATTCCCGTGATACATCGTTCAATGAGCATAAGCTTGTTTTAAAAGCAAATACAACAACAATAACAACTCTTGCAAGAAATGATTATACAAGATTTGATACTACTATAAATTTTTCAAGCAGTTTTTTTAGTTCTGCGGGAAACAACAACGTCACTGTAACTTACACACCAACATTTTCCAATCCGGAGGCAGAACCGCATTTATATTTTGACCTGATAGAAATAAAATACCCGAGGAAGTTTGTATTTGCAAATAACCTGATAAAGTTTAACGTGGGCGGTAATGATACAAATTCGTTTACATATAATATTGTTGGCATTAATGCAAATAACCCGTTAGTTATTTATGATGTTAATAATAATTTAAAGATAACAAGTTATTCAATAAATACTGACACACTTTCTTTCACAGGAAAAGGGAACGGTAATTTTGAAGTTATTAATAAATACATAACCAATAAGCCGTTCAGGATTGAAAACAGGCAGGTACAGGATTTATTATCTGCAAATAATAAAGCTCTATATTTAGTTATATATAACAACCTGTTTACTCAACAGGCAGAGCAGTTACGCCAGCACAGGGAATCTCACGACCAGATGTTATCTATCAAAGCTTCAATGGATGATATTGTAGATATATTTAATTACGGTATTTACAATCCCGCAGCAATAAGAAATTTCACTAATTACGCATATCATACCTGGCAGCAGCCGCATTTAAGCTATGTATGTTTGATGGGCAGAGGTTCTTTAGACCCTAAAAATATTGTAAATCACAGCAGTTTTTACAAAGACCTGATTCCGGTATACGGCAATCCGCCAACAGACGGATATTTCTCAAATTTTAAGTTTGGCACATTTACCTATGACCATAACATTGCAATCGGAAGATTGCCGGTATACACCCAGCAGGAAGCACAGGATGTAGTAAATAAAATTATAAATTATGATAACTCCCCTACTGGAATATGGTGGAAAACATTTATAATGATAACCGGCGGAGGAAACAGAAATGAGCAGTTACAATTTCAATCGCAGGCTAATAATTTCTTAAATAATTACATTAAATTCCCACCTCTTTCGCAGGATGGCCATAAGATATACAGGAATGACTCAGCCGGTTACGTTACATTCAATTACAAAGACAGCATCAGAAATGAAATAAACCGCGGCGGGATGATAGTAAATTTCATCGGTCATGCTGCAAGCCAGGATTGGGAAGTAGGCTTAAGCGACCCTAACATTCTTTCAAATTATAATAAGCTGCCGCTTGTATTAAGCATGACCTGCTTCACAGGAAGGAATTCCGAACCAGGTATGAGGGGTTTCGGTGAAAAATTTGTGTACCTGCCGGATAAATGTGCAATTGGGTTTGTCGGCTCAACCGGATGGAGCTACTCAACACAGGGAAATTTGTATAATGGTTATATGCTTCAGGCATATTCATCCGATAGCGTAAGAAGAATTGGTGACCTTCTTAAATTTGCAACGACTAAGTTAATGCCTGATTCAGGTATCTTTCCGTTTAAGAATACTATAAACAGCTATAATCTTCTGGGTGACCCTGCTACAAAATTACTGATTCCCCCATCCCCTGAATTTGAAATTCAAAGTACAGATTATGTTATTTCAAATCCATATCCGTCGGTTAATGAAAATATTAATCTGAAAATATTTCCTAAAAATCTTGGAACATATGCCGATTCATGCAAGATACGGTTCCAGGTATTGCAGAACAACAGAGTATATATTTTGAGGGATACTATTATTAGAAGCTTTGCATTCGCCGATACTGCACTTTATAATTTTAAGCTTGATACGATTGGGAATTATTCGGTAAAGATAACACTGGATAATGATAACTGGTACAATGAAAGATATGAAAATAATAATATTTTAAGCTTCCAGCTTCCATTAAGGAATATCAGTTTTCTGCCGCTGAAACCGATTGATAATTCTGTCATTGAAGATGATTCAGTACAGATAGTCGGCTTAAATCCCCAGTTAACTAAGAATGCAAATATACAGGTTATACTTCAGATAGATACCGGTTTCTCATTTGTAAATCCCATTTATAAAACAACATCAAATGTAAATGGTCCGGCATCAAAATTTACTTATCATCTGCCCTATACTGACAGCAATAAAGTTTTTTTCTGGAGAACAAATACTGTAATAAATGGAGACAGCACAGGATGGACCGGCACAAGCAGGTTTGTTTATAATCCGTTGAATTCACTTGCTGCAGATAAATTAAGGTCTTATGATTCATCTGTGACTATATATACCCGGCTTCCTAACCAGATAGATAATTTTAATTCAAGCAATTTATTATTTAACGGCAGCGGATTTGAATTGAAGAATTTCACGGGTGAATTAACATCACATTCATTTGGCAGCAATGGATTTGAGGCATCATACTTTATAATAAATAATTTTACATTATATATCGATGGCGGCAATAACCCGGGTTTAAATATTGTGAAAGTAAGCAGGTTAACAGGAAAATATCTTGAATTCAAAAATTTCCGCCTTCCTGTGGCTCAATCAAATGATACTTTGCTCTCTTTTCTGAATACTTTTGATACTACACAATTTATTATGCTTTTGAATGCTTCATACACGCCATCTGTTCCGCTCAGTGCAGCGGTAAAGAACAAAATTAAGCAATTTGGAAGCATGTATGTTGATTCTGTGCAGTCAATCGGGGCATTTGATACATGGGCTTTCATAGGTTACTTAGGTGCCGCTCCTGCTAACGCTCAGGAAGAATATCACAATTATAATCCTTCAGGCACCTGGACACCATCAACTGTAAGCATTAATCCTGTTTTTCTAAATACAAAAGGAGGATTCTCATTTACACCGGGTCCTTCACACAGATGGAAATATCTTTCATGGAATTCAACCTTGTTTCCGAATTCGTATGTGAATTTTGATGTATCGGGTATTAAACAAAACGGAGATACTACAATATTTTACAAAGGGATTAATAATCCATTTATTAATCTTGATACATTGAATAACTTCACATATCCGGATGTAAAGCTTGATGCACATATATATATCGATACACTGCTCGGGCTCAGATCACCCATATTCAAATCGCTGAAGTTCAATTATACACCTCCCGCTGAAATTTTACCTGATAATTTTTCTTTTATAAGAAGTGACTCGGTCATTGAAGAAGGTCTTCCCGTTACAATATCTGTAAAATATTATAATGAAGGTTATGTTCCGGCAAATGTAATAATTAATAAATGGACAGCTCTTACTTACAATGGAATCAGAATTATAAAAACGGACACTGTATACACTCCCCTGCATCCCGATAGCTCACGGACGGCAAATATAACATTTTCAACAGCAGGATTAAGAAACAGAACCACCACAGCCGATACAGTTGATATTTTCTTTGAATGCGAAATTGCAGGAAATAATATTGATTATTATCCTTTCAACAATTTTGCTTTGACAAATATTGTTATCACGGGTGATTCATTGCCTCCATCGATAGAAGTTACATTTGACGGGCAGAAAATTATGGATGGTGACCTAATACCTGCAAAACCTGAAATAAAGTTTAAGTTTTATGATGAAACTGATATTAGTTACACATTAGCCGATACTGCAAACATTAAAATAATGCTTGATAACCAGGTAGTAAAATACAATCTCGATGGCAGCCCTAATCCTCAAATCGAGTTTACTCCAATGAATGACGGCAATTTAAAAGCAATTGTAACATTCCGTCCCGTATTAACTGAAGGTGAGCATAATTTCAGATTTATCGGTGCAGATAAGAATAATAATTCTGCTGATACACTTTCAATAAGGACAAATGTGAGCTATGCATTTAAGGTGAGAGAGTTATATAATTTTCCAAACCCGATGCGCGGCGATACATATTTTACATTTAATTTGTTTGCAGAAAAGAGCCCTGAGAGATGCAGGATAAAAATTTATACCGTTGCAGGCAGGCTTATAAAAGAAATTACTGCTCCTGCACATGTTGGGTATAACCAGATTTATTGGGATGGCAGAGATAACGATGGTGAAACTATTGCAAACGGTATTTATCTTTACAAATTAATACTTGAGGATACCGACAAAACTGAAACAGCTATTCAAAAATTAGCAATATTAAAATAAATGAGATTAAAATACATATTCATATTTTTATTTCTCATAATATTACGGATAAATTCCCAATGGATAGTTCAACCCACCGGGGTTACAGAAATACTTCGCAGCGTATATTTTGTAAATCCTTCCACAGGCACAGCAGTTGGAACAGGTTCAAAAATAATTAAAACAACTAACGGGGGCTTGAACTGGGTTAATCAACCGAACAGTATTTCTCCTATTTTGTTCGGAGTACATTTTATTAATGCTAACACAGGATTTGTTGCTGCTGATGAAAGAATCGGTAAAACTACCGACGGAGGAAATAATTGGTTTTTCCAGACTTTTCCATACACACTGGTATCAGTTACATTTGCAGATTCTTTAACAGGTTATGTATGCGGCGGAGGCGGTGTTATTTTAAAAACCACAAACTCAGGAGAAAACTGGATACTAACAGCTACTAACTTTACTAATGCTATTTGGGATATATCATTTATTAATGCAAATACAGGTCTTGCAGCAGGCGGCGGGAGCATTATATTAAAAACAACAAATGGCGGAGAAAACTGGGCTCAATACCCAACCGGGGGCACTGATAATCTCTTCAGCGTTTTTATGCTTAACCAGAATACAGGTTACACAGGCGCTGATGGCGGTTTTCTGTATAAATCTACCAATGGAGGTGAAAACTGGACAAGCTTAAATTCAAATGCACTTTATAGAATTACCGATATTAAATTCTGCAACCAGAACACCGGAACATTTGTAACTTTAGGGGGTATAGTTAAACGTACAACTAATGCAGGATTGAACTGGATAGAGCAATCATCAGGTACAACAAACGACCTTTATTCCCTCCAGTTTTTTGGAACAGACACGGGATACGCCGCAGGTGCATCAGGTACTATTATTAAAACTACTACTGGCGGGTTCCCGCCTCCGGCTGTACCAAATTTAACAGCTCCTCCAAACAATGCTCAAAATGTTTCTTTAACACCTTTAATGAAATGGGATACTGCCGCAAATTCACAAAGCTACCAGCTTCAGGTTTCAACTGATTCTTCCTTTGGCACAACTGTTTTTGATACAACAGGGATATTAAATATTCAGCATACAATAAGAACAGGTTTATTAAATAATAATATTGTTTATTACTGGAGAGTTAGAGGATTTAACAATGTTGGATTCGGCGGATGGTCTTCAACCTGGAAATTCAAAACAGTTGTTGCAATACCATTAGCACCAATGTTATTGCTTCCTGTAAACGGAGCAATAAATATTCCTTTATCACCATATTTCGATTGGGATTCTACATCACCGGCAGCATATTACCGTTTGCAAATTTCTTTCGATTCTTCATTCGTAACAGCGGAGCCGGATATCAACGGAATAACAAATTCCAATTTACAATTAACAGCAGTACTGAGAAACAATGCACTTTATTACTGGCGTGTGAGCACAACAAATGCGGCAGGCACAGGTCCCTGGTCTTTACCGAACAAATTTTCAACAGTGATAACCATTCCGCCTCCACCATTGCTGGTTATACCAATTAATAATGCACAAAATGTGTCGCTGACTCCCCTGCTTGACTGGCGTGATGATATTTCCGTTATCAATTATCAGCTTCAGGTTTCAACTGATTCTTTATTTACATCCCCTGTTGTAGATAACAGTACGATAAACGTTTCTCAATATACAATTCCCAATAATACTTTGAATAACAATACAAAATATTACTGGCATGTAAGAACAACAAACTCCCTTGGTACGGGCAATTGGTCTGAAACATGGAATTTCAAAACAATTCTGTCTGTTCCTGCAGCTCCTGTATTAATTGATCCATTTAATGGTGCCGGTAATATCCCGTTAAATCCTCTGCTTAATTGGGACGACAATCCGAACTCAACATACAGGGTACAGCTTTGCCTAGATTCAGGTTTTACAAATTTAATAATTAATAACGGCGGTTTGAATATTTCGCAGTACCAGGTGCAGGGCGGGTCGCTTACAAATAATACTACATATTATTGGAGAGTAAACGCAACTAATACAGCAGGCACAGGTCCCTGGTCTGAAATCTGGCATTTCACAACAATTGTATCAGCACCGGTTGCGCCTCCTATACTGCTTGCTCCCCCAAATGGAGCCACTGGTGTTAACACCAGCCCGACATTAGATTGGACTGATGTGTTTGGTGCTGAAAATTATAATATTCTGCTGTCTGTTGATTCATCGTTTAGTACAAACCTGATTGATACTACATCAATTCTATCACAGTTTTTAATTCCTGATGGAAAACTATCGCCTTTAACAAAATATTACTGGAAAGTAAGGGCACAAAATGTCGGAGGTATCAGCCCTTGGTCTGATATTTGGAATTTCACAACAGGCAATGCAATTGGTATTCATCAAATAAGCGGAAGGATTCCGCTTGAGTTTAAGCTTTATAATAATTATCCAAATCCGTTTAATCCTGTTACAAAAATTAGGTTTGACCTTCCTCATACGGACATTGTGAAAATATTTATTTATAATCTATTAGGGCAGTTCATCGGCGAAATATTAAATGAAGAGTTATCACCGGGTGAATATGCAGTAAGCTGGAACGGTTCATCATATGCAAGTGGTGTTTATATTTACCGCATTGTAACAAGCAGAAATATTGATACAAAAAAGATGGTGCTGGTGAAATAAATCACTGATTACACAGGTTTAATTGATTAACCGATTACATAAATTTAGATGATTATACTTATTTTGATGATTAACAGATTTTTTTAAAAAGACAGACATTTTTAATATCTGCTTTTTTTGCTCATAAAGTACTGTATTGACAAGATTTAATTTAACACTTATATTTAGAAAAATCCCCACCATATAATTATCCGCGGCAATTTTTCCGGCCATAAGTTGCTGCCAGTAATTACTGATTTTTGTTGTGTTTTGTGAATTTTTTTATTGGAGTATGAAAAAATATAAGATAAACAAAATACTGCTGGTAATTATGGCAATCCTTTTTAGCTGCTTATTGCAGATTGTAAATTCTTATGCCCAACCAACCAGAGAGTGGACAAGTTTTTATCCCGAGACAAATACCTTTTCTTCCTCTGCTGCTGCAATGGCAATAGATGACTCAGGCAATGTATATACTACAGGTCACTCTGAAGGTTACAATGGAACTGTATCATGGAACAGCTATACAACAGTAAAATATAACTCTAGCGGAGTACTGCAATGGTCTGCAAATTTTACCGGTGAAACATCAGGTGGTAAATTCCCGAATGATATTGCTGTAGATAATGATGGTAATGTATATGTCACCGGTTATGCACATAGAACAGCAAGTGATTTTGACTTTTGTACAATAAAATATAATTCTGACGGATTGCAACAATGGTTAAGATATTATGATAACCCTACACATAATGAAGACCAGGCAAGAAAAATAGCTATTGATAACGCAGGAAATATTTATGTTTCCGGCTTTAGCAACTTATGCGTTTTTTCATGTCAAATCTATACAATTTTAAAATATAACCGTAGTGGAAATTTGATTTGGAGCAGATCATATGGACTAGGTACTTCTTCCGGTACCGACATCGGTGATATGAAAGTTGATAATAACTGTAATATTTATATAACAGGTATGAATTATTACAATGCTGTAACAATTAAATATGATTCATCAGGAAATCAATTATGGGTTAATACATTCTCTAATAGCGGACAGTTATCAAATGCACTATCTATAATCATAGATTCTGAAAATGACGTTATTATAACAGGACAATCACCTTATGGAATGAATTTTGCATCTTGTTTTACAATAAAATATAATATTAATGGAACACAGGAATGGTTGAAATTAATAAATCCTCCTTCAACAAGTAATGGTAATTGGAAAAGTACTTACGTTGATACTGATAATTTTAATAATGTATATATAAGTGGAGTATACTTTAATAATTCATCTAGAAAAATTTTTACAATTAAATATTCAAGTATTGGAGATTCATTATGGACTTATTTCAATTCAGATACAGCATTTCCACGTCCAACATATTTGAATATTGATAAGGATAATAATATTTTATTGACTGGTTCGATTGTTGTTTTTCTTAATCAATTATATATAAGTCAGATTGTAATTTTAATGTTGGATACTGAAGGAACATTAAAATGGAAAGAAATTACAAATTATCCATTTATGGGTTCAGAGGTTACCGGTATAAAAACCGACACTATTAATAATATTTTATTATCGGGTTCAAGTGATGCTAAAATGATTGTTACTAAATATTCATTCCATACCGGTATAAAAGCAATTCAAAATAATATCCCTAGAGAAAATCGGCTATATCAAAATTATCCTAATCCATTTAATACAACAACGAAGATAAAATTTGACTTATATGAAGGGGAACTTCAAAACATTATTAAAGCAAAACTTGTATTATATGATATACTTGGAAGAGAAATTGAAACTTTAGTCGATAATAAATTGTGTCAGGGTACTTATGAATTGATATGGAATTCAGGAAATTTTTCTTCTGGCATATATTTTTATAAAATAACTACAAAATATTATTCTGAAACTAAAAAGATGCTATTAATAAAATAATAATAAAATAATAATAAAATATAGAATAATAATTATTTGGATATCTATAATCTTTAACAAAATTTTCAAATGTGAGCATTACCTCTTTAAATATTCATGATTCAAGGGGAATAAATACCTACAACGACACTGAATTTAATCAGTCAATTTCTAATTGAAATGTACAATATACTTTTTATGTACAAATAATAAAAATAATATAATCTTTCTTTTAACTTTAATAAAGATAAAAACTATGAAAACCATTAAATTATTTTTTCTATTTTTTCTAATATTACATCTTGCTAAATTAAATGCAGAGTGGCTAGCTATGTACCCAACAACTAATTCAGGTTATAATAAGGCAACTATAGTGACTACCGACAATGCTGGAAACATTTATGTTACAGGCCAAAAACAAACAAGCGTAGGGTATCCCATATATTACACAATAACGACTTTAAAATATTCAACAGGCGGTGTAAAATTATGGGAAGTATCTTATAATTTACCATATGGTTATGCTATTCCCTGTGCTATAAAATATTTTGACGTACCTAATTCAGAAACAGATTTGCTCTATGTTACCGGTGGAATCATCGATCTCGAAGACCCCAACAATGACTTTCGCTGGAATATTATCACTTTATCATATACAACAGATGGTGATGAAAATTGGGCTAATAAATGGTCAGATCATTATCAACGCAATGATAATGGTTATGATATTGACTGTGACATAAGTGGAAATGTTTATATTGCAGGCGAATCTAATGGTTGGTATGAAGATCCTTATGGTATTCCACATGATTTTAATTTTACTGTATTAAAATATAGTATTAATGGTGGAAATCCTGAATGGATTCACCAATATAGCAATGGAAACGATAATGCTTATGGAATAAAAGTTAGAGGGAATTTTGTTTATGCGACTGGTAAGGGACATAATGGCTCTAATTATGACTTTAGAACTATGGCTTTTTCTTTAAATGGGACTTATTTATGGCAATCATTATTTAATAATGATGGAGAAGATATTGCTTATGACATTGCCACGAATTTTTCAGGAATTTATGTAACAGGAAGCAGTTATTCTGGCAGTACTCAAAAAACCGCAACTATTAAGTATAACTTCGATGGTATACGTCAATGGATGAATAATGAATTTAATGGTGTAAACTATACAGTACAAACATTTGATCGTCGTGTTTCTATCGGTAATGGACCGGAGCAATACACAACAGACGTATTCACAACTGGTTATGGTATAAACTCATCTGTAAAATGCGGTCAAACTATTAGATATACAACTACTGGAGGTATTTCATGGAGACGAATATTCGAAAGTAATAATCCGGTTAGCTTCTGTGCCCTCGAAATAGATAATAATGAAAATATTTTTGTAACGGGTAACGAATTAAATGGTTCTAGCGAGCCTATTTCTGGATATACGATTAAATATGAATATACAGTTGGTTTTGCCCTATGGACTGAGAATTTAAAAGGTTCATATACACAAGTTGATTTGAGAGATATAGCAATTGACATCAATGGTGATCCTATAGTAATAGGAAAAGTAACGCCAAGTACTCCTAATAACACATTTTATATTACGATGAAATATAACTCAACTGATGGAGGTGGAGATTATTTCGTAAAGGATAAAGATGAAATCTATTCATTATCTCAAAACTATCCAAATCCCTTCAATCCATCAACACAGATTAAATTCTCAATTCCTAAAAGCAGTTTTGTTACATTAAAAATTTATGATATACTCGGAAGAGAAATAAAAGAGCTTTTAAATGAATTTAAAGAAGCTGGAAATTATAATGTAACATTTGATGGCTCTAATTTATCAAGTGGTATGTACTTTTATAAGCTTATAGCAGATGATTATACGGATATAAAGAGAATGACATTAATAAAGTAACTATGTTATAGTTAGAGGTGCCGGTTCATTCCGGTGCCTGCTATTTTATTTTCATACCTTATGTGCAGGTATTTCTTCCAAAAATAATAAGATAAAAACTGCATTTTTCCGATAGTATCAAAATCTATTTTGAGCGGTCATCCAATGGTCACTCAGCGGGCAGTTTACGGGCACTCAGTGGGCACTTTGTGGGCACTTAACAGGCAGGTTTTGGGCAGGAGTTTTTGAAAAACGGCTGTAACTTATTGCAGTATAAAGAGATAACTCCTGACCAAAGTGCTAAAAATCACCCAAAATATGGCGATTATGAGCGGGAAATGAGGTTTTCGAAAAAACACTCCTGCCCACTGGTTTTTAGTGTAAAAGTGAAGATGTTTGTCGCTATAAT
>RPQH01000019.1 GCA_003820375.1 Ignavibacteriota bacterium | reverse complement strand
TGTTTAGAGTGCTTTTTAAGCAATTTTAATCAATAGATAAATAAAGAGGTAAGGATTCCCCTCTCGAGAGGGGAGGGAGCGAAGTGGAAGGGGTGTGTTTTATAATGAGCCGGATAATCCTTCAAGTAATACTTTAACTCTCCAGTAACGGCGACAATTATTTAATACTGAATTTTTCCCATAGCGATAATAGTTAATGATATAGTGAAGTTTTATTTTGATGAAAAAGTTGCGTTTCCGGCTCTAAATCGCAAATTTTAAATCGAAAATCTCACATTTCTGACGGCGTTATCTCCTTATACTGCAATGACTTAACCCCTGTTTTCGAAAAACGATAACCCAACTTGATACCAACTTGACCCCAACTCCGGCACAACTTGACCCCAACTCCGCACTGTTTTGAACCCAACTCGGTCAAACAGAAAATGAAATCCAGCCGGCAGAACACAGATGAGGCGGATGGGATGGATTTTTGCAGATTTTTTAGCCACAGAGACCATCCCGGGGAATCGGGACTTGCAGCAGAGACATTGGAGATAAAACGGGAGAATGAATATTCTTGTCTGGTTATGAACAGAATAAATTATCCCATCAATTGTCATACCCGCGAAAGCAGTAATCCATATTTGTATAGCATTTATAATTTTCATTCAAACAAAAGACAAAAGAGAATAAAAAAGCCATTGATCCACGGATTATAAGCTATCTAGAAAAAATATACCCAAACCCCCAATTTATATTTTGTACTGTAAACAACAATTACCAAAAATCAAAAAACGTACCATGTTAAATATTAAAAAACCCTTGCATAATTATTGTAAGTTAAAGAAGAAACTAACATGGGAATATTATAGATTAACGACAATGCTGTTTTGACTAAATTAAGAAAAATCATTATATTACAGTTGATTACCTTTCAAAGAACTGCTGGTTTCACTATAGAATATTAACCTCTGGAAATTTTCTGTTTGTTATTCGCTTTGAAAAAATTTCTTTCCTAATAAGAAAATTATGGCGAAACATTTTTATTGTAATTTTTAAAATTAATAATCATTTAAAAAAAGAAGGAGAATAAAATGATTTTAGATTTTGAAAAAAAATGGAAAACAGGGCAGGTTTTAAAAATATACTTTATGAATGGAGATGAAGAAGTAAAGGAAAAGGTTTTTAGAACTGCAAATAGATGGATTGAAGAATCTGGTGCCAATTTATCTTTTGAACGTGTTGAAGAACCGCAAAATGCTGAAATTCGAGTTGAATTTGGTAAATCTACAAGATCACTTGTTGGAAATGATTTATTAAATGAAGAAATTGAGTTTTCTAATATTTGTTTTCGTGAAGCTATAGCTGAAAATTTATCTGAACAAAAAATACTGCATGAATTTGGTCATGTTCTTGGATTAATACATGAAATTTTTCATCCGTTAATACCTATTACATTTAATTATTCAAAACTAAAACAGTACTATATGCATGATCAAGGATATAGTGCAGCTGAATACGAAGCAAATGTAGGACGGACCTATAGAAAAAACGAAATCCAATATTTTGATTTTGATGAGAATTCAATAATGATGTACCCTATTCCATCAAGTACAAACGATCAAAGTATTAATTATGAACAGCCACAGGTGCTATCACAAATGGATAAAGAATTTTTGAAATTAGCCTATCCTGATGTTGAAGATAATGTTGTAGAAATAAAAAATGGAGATAATATTGAAAGGGATGTTGAAAAATATGCCCATTATGACTTATATAAATTTTGCGTTATAGATGTTTGCACCAGCGAATTTGAGTCAAAGCGTACGGCAAATTGTGTTATAAATATTTGTGGTGATATAAAAGTGGCGGTAGGGATTTTTTATAAGGAGAATGGAGGTAAAAGAGCCGGATATTATACATATTTAAGCCCCGGTAGAGAAGAAGATGCTTTAGGCACAGAATTTAGATTTGATAAAGATTTAACAGTTGGTGAATATTTAATTAGAATTTTCCCGGTTGATATAAATACAAATGGTAAATATACATTTGAATTTTCGTTGAATAAAAATCCTGATGAATAGAAAAATACAAATAATTTTCCCATTGAAAATAAGTCATCAATGTGAAAATTTCAGTATAATGTTCATAGAAAATACACCTCTCCGTTGCTGGAGGATGGAAAGAAGAAAAAAGGAAAGGATTTAAAAAATATTACACCAGGTCAGAATTGAATAAAGAAAATGAAAGTAAAATTTATTAAAGTTGATAATTGTGTCGAACGTTATTTGTTTGAAGTGTTTTGCTCTATGAAAACAAATAGCAATTATAACTCATTCGAAACACATTGATAAATGTAAGCCCTCTTTCCCAAATTTCTATTTGGGAAAGGTATCACGTAGGATTATAAATCTCTTGTCATTCCCTTACCAAATAGAAATTTGGCAAGGAGTGGTGTGGTAAAAAAATTTGGTAAGAAGTAGTAGAAGTGTGTGGAAATATTCAAATTTGAATTGGATGAATGGATACTTCCTCTTAGTGCCTTTGTGTCTTTGTGGCAAAAATTATTGTTCCCACTGTTCTCATCATACACAGACAAGAGTGTCTGTGCTACCGGTTTTACCTCCAATGTCTCAGTGTTCTCCGTGGCTAAAATAATCTGTGTCATCTGTGTTCTGCTGATTGGGTGACCCAGAGGGTACCCCCCGCCAAAGGTAGGCGGGGCAAAAGCAAGAAACGTTTATCATACATAAATATATTTACAATTTTAATATTGAAGCGGAAGCTGTATTTTTCTTATAATTAATGTTAAAATATTGAAAAATTTACACAATTATTTGCCGTTTTTCTCTGTGATTTTAATATTTTTAGGTTATTGGGACCTGCATTTCTATTTTATGTACTTCGATATTCCTATATATGATTTTGTTTCAACCGGCGAAATAATTCTATCTTTTTTACCCAAAGCTACATACATTTTTTTATATACGATAATAGTAGTATTATCGTTGATTATCAGCCGCAGCTCGGGCTTGACTACAGAGCCGTATTTAAGAAACAGCTATGATATTTTGTTCAAATCGGGAAAGGATAGACATGCCGGAGTATCTGTAACAAAAAAAATATTTTCAGCTTTTGATTTATTCGTTAAAGTGCTTTCTGTAATTATGATTTTATATTTTACAATTTATGCAATAACAGAGTGGAGCCGCAGCGGTGACAGCGTTTTTACATACAGGGTTCCTTATGTTGTGCTGATAACTATTTGGTCTTTTTTATTAATGCAGTTCATCGATTATGTCATCGAGAAAAAATATCCCGTAAAAGATGAGTTAAATATACATAACATCCTGCTGGTAATAATGCTGTTAATAACTTATCTTGCATTTATTACATTTTCGGATTTTTCCAGGGCGGTACAGACTTTAAAAGGTTTTCCCGTTTACAATATTGAGTTTACTTACCGGGATAAACAAATTACATCAGGAAAGGATACTGTTTTTATCGGGCAAACAAATAATTATTTTTTTCTGCGTGATAATTTGCAGGGAATAAATCTTATATACCGGAAATCCGAATTGAATGAAATTAAATTAAGAGAAAATAAATATGATTTTATTGAGAAATGAAGTTTCAGATATGAATAACCATGCAGTAATCCGCAGCTGCCGGACACTCCAAAATATACAATCCAAACAATTCGTCATTCGTAACTTGTCATTCGTAACTCATCATATGTAACTTGTCATCCGTAACTTGTCATCCGTAATTCGTCATTCGTAATTCGTCATTGTCCATCACCATAGCTCATGCTCTTTCGGTACTGCAGGTAATTTCTTATTTGCAAAATCCCATATATCTTCAAGCTGGCTGCTGACATAAAACCTGAACAGCAAAAATCTTCCGCTCTTGTAGCTTACTCCGCCAACGTTATCCAGCTTTGTTACCCTGCTGCCATCGTACAGGACCACTTCCTTGCCAATTTCAAGTGTATCAAGCTTAACAAAAGTCTGGTATGACGGTGACGAATATGACCCGGCATGTATCATTGATGTTTTATCATTTGTGTATTGCGGCAGAACAAATTTATTATTCCCATCCATCCAGTAATATTCATCTTCCGCCCAGCCGTTTTCAACCGGGGATGAGGTTTCTGCAAATCCATCAGGTGAAATTTTAATGTGATATTTTCCTTGTTCCTTTTCAAGTGCCGGAGCATTCTTTTTTTCATACCGGACAGTTACCCAGCCTGTATAGCCCTTCGGCAGCTCGTAGGATATGGGAGTTCTTACCGGCTGCTTGCAGGAAGAGAAAAGTAATAATGTAATAAAAAGTAAAAGCAGTAATCTGGTTTTATGTTCAATCATTTTAAAATGGATAACATGAATGGTTGCATTGGCATTCCCGGAATGCTGGTTGTCTGAATCGCAGATTACACTGATAAGGTCTGAATCACAGATTACACTGATAAGGTTTGAATCACAGATTACACTGATAAGGTCTGAATCGCAGATTACACTGATTACACTGATTATACTGATGTCACTGATTTCAATTCTCTTCACATAAACAATATCCTGTTTGGTAACGAAATTTCAATATCTGTGTCATCTGTCTTATCAGTGTAATCTGTGATTCAGACAATTAATGCAATAAAAAAAGCGGATGAAAATTTTCACCCGCTTTTTGCATTAACACGGTTAATGCACTCCATAAAAATTACTTTATATATCTTACAAACCTTATGAACTTTATAAACCTTATAAACTTTACAAACTATTTTCAGCTCGTAAGGAGATTCTCTTTCAACTGCTGTATCTTTTCGGCAAAGGATTTATCGTTGATGATTCCTTCTTCGATGCATTTTACTGCATGGATAACAGTTGCGTGATTTCTTCCTCCAAAGTGAGCTCCTATGGTCTGCAGTGAGCAATTGGTCAGCTCTTTTGCCAGGTACATTGCCGCATGCCTTGCCGTTACAATTTCCTGCCTCTTGGTTTTCAGCCTGAGCAATGCTTCATCAATATTGAAGAACTTGGATACAACTGCAATAATTGTACTTATATCCAGGTTCTGCTTGCGGTTCTTCAATACACCGAACTTCACAACGCTGCGTTTTGCTATATCAAGGTCTATCTGCATGCGTGACATCTCTGCATCGAATATAATGCTCTTCAAACATCCCTCAAGTGAACGGATATTATCTTTAATGTTCAGAGCAATGAACTCAAGCACATCATAAGTTACAGAGACTTTCTCGGCTTCACACTTTTTGTTTAAGATAGCAATTCTTGTTTCAAGGTCCGGCGGCTGGATATCAACCGTTAATCCCCACTGGAACCTGGTAATCAATCTTTCTTCCAATCCCTCAAGCTGATGAGGCGGTTTATCACATGAAAGTACTATTTGTTTCCTTAACTGGTATAGTGAGTTAAATATCTGGAAGAATGAATCCTGTGTACTTTCCTTGCCTTCAAGGAACTGGATGTCATCAACAATAAGAATATCGAGTGATTTATAATGCCTCTCAAACTCATGAACTTTATTTGAACGGATGCTTTGAACAAAGCTTGTAGTAAACTCCGGTCCTGAAATATACATCACCTTGCATTCAGGAATAGTGTTCTTCAGGTGATTTCCGATTGCCTGTATAAGATGTGTTTTACCCAGACCCACACCGCCATAAATCATCAGGGGATTATACTGTGCGCCGGGACGGTTAGAAATAGACAAAGCGGCTGCTGTGGCAAACTCATTGCTTTTGCCCTTAACAAAATTATCAAACGTGTACTCAGGATTTAACAAGCACATTGGTTTATACGATAATCCTGACGTTGAGTTATATGGTTGATGTATAGGTTCAGTCATATTTCCGTAATCATTGAAACCCAATTTTTGCTGTAAAGGTGCTGAAGAACCGGTACTTTGTTCAAAATTATTTTGATTTACAGTTATTGTGTCTGTATGATGTATATGAGTATTCTCAATTTGATATATAAGCTTGCCATCATTTCCAAGTATTGATACAAGTGCTTTTGATACAATATCACCAAAGCGTGAGATTATCATGTCATAATAATCCTGGCTTGGCACAGAAATCAGGAGAGTATTATTCTCAAATGATTTTGCCTTAATCGGCTTGAACCATGTGTTGAACTTCAGTTCAGATAAATTACTTTTTACGTTTTCCTGAATGGCAGCCCAAACCGCAGATGCCCTGGAATCATCCTCGTTATTAACATGTGACGAGCTGCTTATAAACTCATTTTGAAAATTTAGTATAGACACTTACTCAGTTATTTGATTATAATATATTAACAAAACTAAATTCGGGCTTAGAAATTACTTTAAGAAAGACAGATTTATTAGTCAAAAATTATTGTATATAAATTATTAGTTAACAATAGTATAGAATCGTAACTTATTATAATAAAAGACTTAGCACTTTTGTGAACACATATTAACAATCATTGTTAATAACTCGTAATTTAAAATTTTATTAAAGTCTTTTTCAATCGATTATTGTACTTTGTTAACGGTTGTTGACAATCTATTAACATTTTTTTAAGTACAATTACACAAACATAATAATTAAATTTGCTTCAACTGTCAAGAGTTGTCCGCACAATTTTAATCTATTTTTATCAAATATTTAACAATTAAAAAATATTTTTTTCACATAATAATTTTGTTAAAAAATGGTGAAAAATATTAACTGAATGTTAAAATCAAAATAAATAAATCTAAATTCAGGTTAATGAAAAAGATGGAAGATGCAATATAAACTATACACCGGTTTTTCAATTCATATGGTATATTATACTAATAGTATATCTGAATCGCCGTTTTTAATGTAACGTTTTACCATTAATCATGAATTATTAACATTATTAATGATTATTTTATGCAGGTAATAATCATGAAATGTAATTGAAAATCCCATACTTCAATAATCAGGTAGATTATTTTACAGAGTAGTAGTATGTGAGGAGAATTTTATGATTTGTTGTTATTCATCAGATTCTTTTTAATTTTAAATTAATGACAATCGTTTCTTTAGACATATTGTATCCCTTTTTCATTGTTAAATCGAACAAATTGGTATATCTTTTAGGTTCTAAAAATGCATACACAGTTATCAACAATATTTGCACCGGCATCGCTTATCGGTGAATCAAGCGTTTCCGTAATCAGGATTAGCGGTAAAGATTCATTTGAAATAATATCATCAATATTTACTGTAAATCGTAATAAGCTTGAGCCGGTTAACATTTCATCTATAAGTGCCAACACAGTTCATCACGGATACATTTTTTCCGGTGATGAGATAATAGACGAAGTGGTTTGCTCATTTTTTAAAGCGCCGCATTCATTTACAGGTGAAGATGTGGTAGAAGTTTCCACTCATGGCGGATATTATGTGTATAGATCTGTCAGCAGGCTGCTGGCAGAAAAAGGATGTGAACCTGCTGAACCGGGTGAGTTTTCCAAGCGTGCTTTTTTAAACGGCAAAATGGACCTTGCACAGGCAGAGGCAATATCTGATTTGATAAGAGCTAAGACTGAATTAGCCTCAAAAGCGGCTATTAAACAACTGAGCGGATATTTATCGAATTATGTAAAAGAATTAAGAACTGAGCTGATAAACTACTGTTCGTTAGTGGAATTAGAGCTTGATTTTGCAGAAGAGGGACTGGATGTAATTCCAAATGATACGTTGTTAAAGGGAATTGACAAAATTACACAAAATATAGACAATTTGGCAAAATCTTATAATACGGGAAGAATTATTAAAGATGGAGTTAATCTGGCAATTATTGGTAAGCCAAATGTTGGTAAATCAAGTATTTTCAATTATTTACTTCAAACAAACAGAGCAATAGTCAGCCACATTCCGGGAACTACGCGTGATTATATTGAAGAACTTTTGATTCTGGGCGGAGTGGTATTTAACCTGATTGATACGGCAGGGATAAGAGAGACTGATAACATAGTTGAAAAAGAAGGTGTAAGACGTTCTTATGAAAAAATAAATGAAGCAGATATTGTGCTTGAAGTTCTGGATTTATCCGATGATGGAAATATTAACAAGGATAATGCTGTTAGCAATGGAAGGTTGATTGTCAGGAATAAGCTAGATCTTGTAAAGTATAAACCGGATGGTTTAGCCGTCTCGGCAGTAACAGGGGAGAACATGCAGAAACTTCAGGAAGAGCTGGTGAGAAGAGCAAATGAACTTGTTGCTAAAAACGAAAATACTGAACTAGTAATAACTAATGAAAGGCACAAGTCTCTTTTGTTGAAATCATGTGAATATCTTGTTAATGCCCGAAAGTTGGTTTTAAGCGATTCGGGTAATGAGCTTATATCCATAGAAATAAGAGAAGCGATGAATGCCCTGGAGGAAATCATTGGAAAAACAACAAATGTTGATATCCTAAACAACATCTTTTCAAAGTTCTGTATAGGAAAGTAGCTAGCATATTAACAATGTTTCACGTGAAACATGAAAAACGCTGTTTTTAGCATATTTTATGTTTCACGTGAAACAATTTTAATTCACAAACAGGTAGATAACAAATGTTTCACGTGAAACATTTTACAAATGACTGAAAAAATAAAGAAATATTACGATATTATTGTTATTGGTGCAGGGCACGCAGGCATAGAAGCTGCATGGACTGCCTCGCGTATGGGATGCTCTGTGGGAGTCGTTACCATGGATTTGGATGCTATTGGGAGGATGTCTTGTAATCCTGCTATCGGCGGCACTGCAAAGGGTCACCTTGTAAAAGAGATTGATGCTCTAGGGGGAGCTATGGGGAGGATTGCAGATGAGACGGGTATTCAATTCAGGATTTTGAACCGCTCTAAAGGCCCCGCTATCTGGTCACCTCGGAGTCAGAATGACAGGGAATTGTATTCCAAAGCTGCTAAGGAATACCTTCTGAGCTGTGAAAATGTAGAACTGATTCAGGATACTATTGATGAGCTTTACGTTGAGGAAGGAAAAATTAAAGGAGTATTAACTTCATTCGGTTATAAAATTGGATGTAAGGCAGTGGTTATATCGAGCGGTACTTTCCTTAACTCCATCATGCATACAGGTCACAGTAAAACCGAAGGCGGCAGATTTGGCGAGAAGACATCAAAAGGATTATCCAAATATTTGGCTGAAAAGGGTTTTATTACAGGGAGATTAAAAACCGGTACACCACCCAGATTAGACAAAAATACAATAGATTTTAATTCAACTGAGGAACAGGCAGGGGATACCGAGCCAATTCCTTTTTCCATGTTTACAAATGGTAGTTTTCCTAAGCAGAGACAAATCTCATGCTATCTCACTTACACAAATTCAAAAACGCATGAATTGTTAAGAACCGGCTTTGATGATTCGCCAATGTTTACCGGAAGAATCACAGGCATTGGACCCAGGTATTGCCCTTCGATTGAAGATAAAGTTTTCCGTTTTTCCGATAAGCCGCGTCACCAGATATTTCTTGAACCCGAGGGATTGGAAACAAACATTGTCTATATGAACGGCTTCTCATCAAGCCTGCCTGCTGATATTCAGTATAAAGCAGCAAAAACAATCCCCGGTCTTGGGAATGTAAAAATGCTTCGCCCGGGTTATGCTGTGGAATATGATTTCTTTCCAACACAGCAAACAAAGCTTACACTTGAAACAAAGCTGATTGAAGGATTATATCTTGCCGGGCAGATTAACGGCACATCCGGATATGAAGAAGCTGCTGCACAGGGGTTGATTGCGGGAGTTAATGCTGCACTGAAAATCCGGGGAAAAGAACCATTTATTTTAAAACGTTCTGAAGCATATATCGGAGTTCTGATTGATGATTTGATAAATAAATGCCCCGAAGAGCCTTATCGTATTTTTACTTCATGTGCTGAATACCGCCTGATATTAAGACAGGATAATGCAGATTTAAGACTCTCCAAGTACGGAAAAGAATTTGGTCTAATACCGGATGAAAAATATAATTCCATAAGCAATAAGCAGGAATTAATAAACGAAGGCATAAAATATTTTAAATCAGCTCACTTGCAGCCGGCAGCAGTTAATGATTTCTTTTTATCAAATAATTCCACTCCAACATCTCAGTCGGAAAATACAGCACAGATGATAAAAAGAAATGAAATTAAGCTTAAGGATTTCATTCAAATTGATGCGTTTAATGATAATAATTTGATTGCTCAAATCAGAAGCAATAATTCTGTAATTGAGCAAATTGAGATTGAATTGAAATATGAAGGATACATGAAGAGAATGTATGACCAGATTAGCTCATTTAACAGTGCTGAAACTGTACACATTAGCGAAAACTTTGATTTCAGCGGAATTAAATCATTATCAACCGAGGCAATGGAAAAGTTAAAAAAAGTCAAACCGAGTTCGCTGGGACAAGCTGCCCGAATCTCGGGTGTTTCGCCTTCGGATGTTTCTATTCTTGCAATATATTTAAGAGGATGAATATAACAGAAATCACATTCACGGATAAAGAAAAACAGTTCAATGATATGGTAATGTATTGGAATGATAAAATAAATATTGTTTCAAGAAAGAAAGAGAATGTGTATGACCTGATTGAAGACAGCAGGTTGTATCTTGATTACATTGATAATGATAAAAGCAAAAGTTTACTGGACCTTGGCACGGGCGGGGGCTTTCCGGGAATCGTGATTAAAATACATAAACCTTTACTCAATGTTACACTGGTTGATTCAATCTCAAAGAAGATTAATGTTGTAAAAGATATTATATCAAAGCTTCAGTTAAATAATATAACAGCAGTAAGCTCGAGGGCTGAGGACCTGGGCAAAAGAAGTCCGTACAAAAAATCCTTTGATTATATAACAGCCCGCTCTGTTGCACCGCTTGACAACCTTGTAAAATGGTCAGTTAATTTACTAAAGCCCGGCGGCAGATTAATTACTCTTAAAGGTAGCGACATAAACGACGAGATTAAAAACGCCAGAAAGAATTTATCTGTTGATAATATAGATACTTATGAAGTTCTGAACCACAGAAGTATTACGATTGTGAAATTTTAATTACAATATTTTAGAGACATAATATTAATAACTGTTTGTCATTTGATAAGTATCATCTTCTTCACATCTGTAAATCCATCGCATTCAATCTTATAAAAATATAAACCCGATGAATAATTGGTCCCATCCCATTCAACATTATAACTTCCTGCACTTTGTTTTTCATTTACAAGAGTTCCTATTTCTCTTCCCAATGCATCAAAGATAGTTAGCTTAACGTAATTGTTAATTGGTAATTGATAATGGATAATTGTTTTAGGATTAAATGGATTGGGATAATTTTGCGATAAGTAAAATTTTTCAGGTACATTTTTTTCATTAGCTATGATCCCTATAGGTTCTGCAGAAGTATCAATACTTAAATTATAATACATTCCACCCATACCAAAATGATTTACATGCACTTTATCACCGCTTCCTATAACTGTCGTTCCATCGTCAGATATACTGCATCTTAAGAAAGAGCCGGAATCACTTACTGCAAAAATTGGAATATTTATATTTGCAGTTGTTTTAAATACCAGCAAATTCGGAAGTGAAGGGTCTCCATATTTACCTCCTGTTGCAGCACAAAGTATTTTCCCGTTTTTTGAAAATGAAACATCATTTACACCTTCACAGCTATCAGTATGAGTCCAAATTGGATTATTTCCTGAATACACTCTATAAAATTTAACTTTTCCACAATAGATATAATTCTGATAATCTATAAAATTCAATGTTCCGGCAGCCACCATTGAGCCATCTTCCGATACATCTACACAATTTATCCAGTTATATCTTTCACCCGGAGGTTCCTGATCTTCCCATAAGTATTCATAAGTATTTCCATTCCATTTATAAATTCTTACATATCCATAATAATTAGCTATAGCTAAAATAGAGCCATCCCCGCTTATTCCCTGACTCCATCCAAAACCGTTATTATTATGATAATAGGGATTATTCCAGTTCCAATAAATCATTTCTCCTGTAGAAACATTTATTATGAAAAATTTATAGTAATTTGATACAATAGCCAAGGAGTCATTTCCTGATATCCTTATTCCTGAAATTCCTTGGTATTGAATATTCACGGAAGAATCTATCGGAATTTCCGTTAGCCATATTGGAATATTTGAATCCTTATTAAAACCTAATAAATATTTAGCCTCAGGTATATTCGGATATCTATTATTTAACGCACAAATTATGAAATTTCCTGAATTTGTTATGGCTACCGTACTTGTTTGATAAAATGTGTATGGTATTTGGTAATTCCAAATTAGCGAGCCATTTAATCCATTGAATAAAAAAATAAAAAAATCGAAGTCGCTGGCAACTACGTAATCTCCGGATGAAGAGCTGGACACACTGTTTCTATTACCCATATTTTGTTCAGGCAGCTTGTATTCCCAAAACGGTAAAGGATTGACACTATAATTACAAGGAAAAAAATTTATATTATTGTAACATGAAACCCTATCTAAATTCATCTCCCATGCTACAAGAGAATATAAACCATTCCCGGTTATATCATTACTTAAGCTTGTTGAATAATGCTCATGAACGCAATACCTTACAAATGATTTATTATTGTACCGTCCAAATTGTGTATTATTTTTTTGTGAGAACGCCTGCTTATTATTTCTATCAATATTTTTATCATTAAAATTTATTAACTTCAGCCCGGGGTATAAAGATATTTGACCATTTTTAAAATGATATCCAACCATATTCTCATCTTGTAATTGAGAGTGCGTGATTAAACAGGAAAAAATTAATAAATAAATTATTTTCATTTTACTTTTAAAAATTAGATGGACTGTTGAAAGCTTGTAATGTTTACGTCCTTTCAGCAGTCCGGGATTAATAAAATTTAATCAACACCAATCATAAGTACATCAACATACTTATAGCTTTCTCCATCCCAATAAAATTCATTATGCCCCTCAAAAAACGGAGTTGAAGCATCTACACGCCACCATCCCACTGGTAAATCCATACCTTCCCAGTAAAAACCTGTCAATCCATTTTCATCTGAATCCCCATTAAAGTGAACATAACCGGTTGGCAGATATTTAACATAAACATGTGCATAAGGAACAGGTTGATTATTATTCAAATGATCAAATATAATCAACCAGCATGTAGAACAAGATTCATCTGTGCTGCCGGATTGTCCTTTGGCTTGGAATCCTATTTTATCATTCATAGGATTATCTGTACAGCTAATAAAAAGAATCAATGAGATAATGAAAGATGAGAGTAAAGCTAATTTTAATTTTAACATGATTTATTCCTTTCATATAATAATTGATAATTATACAGAATAGGAAAGGAAAGGAAAGGAAAGGAAAGGAAAGGTAAGGAAAGGAAAGGAAAGATTCCGGTAATTAATGAACCTATTACCTTATCGGCTTATCCTTTTTACCAACTTAAATATAAACAGAAATTTTAAGCTTTTCAATATCAACAAATTATCGCAGCAATAACTAAATTTCCTGAAAATATTTTTGTATCATATCTGTTCTGTTCAATCCTTATTTTTGCATTATGAATGAAACAACAGCCCAAAAGAAAAAACGAGCATTGAAAATATTCGATATTCTTAATTCAGAATATCCGGATGCAAAGTGCCATCTGAATTATGAAAATCCTTTCCAGCTTTTAATATCAACAATGCTTGCGGCACAATGTACTGACGAAAGAGTTAATGTGGTTATGGATGAATTATATAAAAAATATAAATCACCGGATGATTTCGTAAACGTAAAATCGGAGGTTCTTGAAAAAGAATTAAGCTCAATAAATTTCTACAGGAATAAAACAAAAAGCGTTCAAGCATGCTGCAAAACATTGGTTGATGATTTTGGCGGGAAAGTACCCGGGACAATGGAAGAGCTTACAACTCTTGCAGGTGTAGGCAGGAAAAGTGCCAATGTTGTGCTTGGAAATTGTTTCGGGCAGCCGGCGATTATGACTGATACGCATTTAAACAGGGTTTCTCAGCGGCTCGGACTTGCAGAAAACGATAAACCGGAAGCCATTGAAATGGAATTGAAAGCATTAATACCTGAAAACTTGCAAACAAAATACTCGCATTTAATTGGTGAGCATGGAAGACAGATCTGCAAAGCAAAAAAACCGCTGTGTGAAGAATGTTGTGTTAATAAGCTTTGTTTTTATTATAATGCAAATAAAAATGATTAAAAAATTACACTCTGACACAGCCGGAGAATTCCTTAATATATTTGAGCTTCACCGGGTAAAACCTGATTATAATGCTTTATGTGAGATTGTTTATAAATATATGTTGAGAGTCCCGTTTGAAAATATTTCCAAAATATATTATAAACAAAAATCCGGCTACGAATTTTTCCCTGACATAAAGCTCTACCTGGAGGGTATAGAGAAATATAATTTTGGCGGAACATGCTATGCAAACAATTATTACCTGTACCTCCTGCTTCAATATCTGGGGTACGAAGTAAAAATTTGCGGGGCAGATATGAGCAGTCCTGATGTTCATCTTGTTATTATCTTAAATCTGGATGGTAAGGAATACTTAATCGATGCCGGTAACGCAGCACCATTTCTGAAACCGATGCCTTGCGATTTGAATGTTGATTATGTCATTAATCACGGAGTTGATAAATATATATTGAAACCAAAAGATGAAAACGGAAATCCAAGGATGGAATTGTATAAAAATGGGCAATTGAAACATGGTTATACTGCAAAACATAAAGCAAGAGATATTTCGGAATTCAGTGAAATTATTGCGGGCTCATTTGGTGACGATGCTCTTTTTATGAATTCACTGCTTTTGGTAAAATTTTTTAATAATAAAACCATTACAATAAACAATTATTCTTTTAAAGAATCTTCTGAAAACAAAACTGTATTAAAAGAGCTGCATTCAAAAGAGGAATTAATTGAATGCATTGTAAAATATTTTACAATGCCTGAAGATATAGTTTCACAGGTTATAAACAGCTTAAAAGAATTCCGTAATACATGGGATTAATTGATTTTTACTTAAACGTTTTGGGCAGATATGATTTTTACTTAACTAAATATTTTAATCTAATTTGAATGAATAACTTAGACAATATCGATTTTTCAAAAATAAAATTTGTTCTGATGGATATGGATGGCGTGCTGACAGACGGTACGGTTTTATATTCATCCGATGGTGAAGAGATAATAAAAGTATTCAGTGTTTACGATGGATACGGCATAGAGCGCGGGCACAGGCATGGATTGAAATTCGCAATAATTTCCGGAAGAAGTGCTAAGGCAAATGAACACAGGGCAAGGAAGCTGAAAATTGATATATTATACCAGGATTGCGGTGATAAAGTAGCTGCATATAATGAAATTATGAAAAAATTCGGCCTGGAACGTGATAATTTTTGTTATATCGGTGATGAAATATTTGACCTGCCGCTGCTGAATGAAGTTATGTTCAGTTGTGCACCGGCTAATGCAGTGGATGAGGTGAAGGAAGCTGTTGATTATGTTGCAATCAAAGAGGGCGGTAAAGGAGCTGTGAGAGAAATAATCGACCTTATTTTACGAAAGAGAAATTTAATATAATGAACCTGAACGGACAAGCGGAATTCCCGCGAAAATTGACTGCATTGGAAATTGAGCAGTTAAATTTCCTGCTGCCGGAAAACATTGATGTTTATAATAAATACCGTATAAGAATAAAATCATTATACGTTATTGGGCAGGGGAGATTAGGCGAAGGGAATTATATATTAGGTAAAATTGGCGACGTACCCGACCTGTCTTATTCATCACTTCCTGTGTTTGCAAGCGGGCAGATTGTATATGAAGATGCTAAAGTACAGGTGACACTCCACGAGGAATTTGATGAACAAATAGAGTTTTCAATCAATATTATAGCAGGTGATAATGTAAGCGAAGACAGTAAAGTTACCGGCGGCTGGACATATTCAACATGGAAACCCGGTGATAAATCACCATTTACGGGCGACGAACTAAGAACGGTCAATATTGCAGAAAAGAAAAATGAAATGCTGCTTGTGCTTTCAAAAGTAAATCACTCCATATGGCTTTATGAAGATGCTAAACAATATAACCACATAATTCCCGTTACAAATTTTATTAATGAGCTGCTGAGGGGGAATACATCAATCGACAGAACAAAGGGAATCAACATGAATTACATTTTTGATAACCTGAATAAGTTCAAAGATGGTGATTTCGTGAAAGCCCTTGTGCAGTATAATAAACAATGGCATAAGGTGAATCTTAGCAAAATAGAATTAAAACCCATAAAAGAAAAAGCAAGCTTGTTTTCGAAGATTTTCAGGAAATAGCCCAATAAAGCATCCCCGCGAACGCATGTCATTCCCGCGAAGGCGGGAATCCATAAATAATGATACGAACAATTTTTCCAATTGGAATATTGTGCTGCAAATTATCCTTGGTTAAAAAATATTTCTGATGATATGATTCATACTTACTAATACACCTTACGCAAAAGTGTAATCATAGGGTAAGATTTTAGTTTTTATTTATAATTTCAGCTCCTGTCCTCACCCCCCGACCCCCTCTCCTATGATACATGAGAGGAGAGGGGGAGACTATAGTTTAAAGAACTTGAGTAATAATAAAATCTTAAAAGTAAAAAGAACTCCCCCTCTCCTACCGCTTATCATAGGAGAGGGGGTCGGGGGGTGAGGACAGGAGCTGAAATTACCTGTATTTTTTTTTCGTAACAAATTGATTTATGAATTGCTAAGGTGAATTACTAATACAAGTGGATTCCCGCCTTCGCGGGAATGACATATGTTCAGGGGAATGACATATGTTCAGGGGAATGACATGGTAGGCGGATAGACAAGTTAATAAAAAACCCGTTATCATTTTGATAATGATAACGGGTTTAATAAAAATTTTCGGTTGATTGAAGAGATACCCGCTTTCGCGGGTATTATAACCTCTACACAAATTTTGATATCAATATCGATATTGACAATAACAATCCAAACATCAAATGCAGTTGTGCGGTTTGTACATCAAGCATTGCAATTTTTGCTGAATTATCAACCTGCACACCCCTTATAGCAGTCATGTTTTTTATTGCCGGGGGCAAACTTAAAAATACAAGTAATGCCCAGGGCGAAAGTACGTTAAACACAACAAGTCCAACTACAATTATGTATGCTCCGATAATTAATGTTAAATATTCTGCTTTAGCATAAGCACTTCCCATAACACCTGCCAGGGTTTTAATTTTTGCATCCCTGTCATGCTTAATATCACGCAGGTTATTTGCCTGAAGAATTCCCGCTACCAAACACCCAATTGGCAACGATGTGTAAAGTACTGAAGGATTATAAGTGCCGGTTAAAGCATAATATGTACCAACCACCATAAAGGGACCCATGAGTGCAAAAACAAAAATATTTCCGAGAGCATAATATTTGTATCCTATTGGCCAGCCGGAATAAAAGAATCCGCCTAATATACCGGCAATACCGAGGTAAAGGATAATTTCACCTCTGGCAAAAATTATAGGCAAGCCAAGCAGGAATGCAGCTGCGAAAAGTATTATACCGCCTTTGAAAACTTGTTTCGGCTCCAATAATCCATCGGTTATAACCCGTGAACCGCCGAAGCTGTCTTTTGTATCTACGCCTTTTATAAAATCGTAATAGTCCCCTATAAGATTTGTAGCTGCATGCAGCAGCAGCGAAGATAGCATAATAAAAGGAAGCAGGTACCACAATGCAGGTCCCGTGCTGAATAAAAGGGCAAGCATCGCTCCAACAACGCAGGGAATCATGGATGCAGTGAACGAAAATGGCCTGGTTCCTTGTATCCATATCTGTAATTTAGATTTTTGAGTTTCGTTTGCCATAAAACTTATTGTTTTTTGTTAATTTTTCAATAATAAAGAACAAAAATAGTAACTTTTTTGGTAAAATACAGGGAAATAGTTTATAGAGTTGGGAGTTCAAGAGTTGGGAGTTCAAGAGTCGGGAGTCGAAGAGTTGGGAGTTCAAGAGTTGGGAGTTCAAGAGTCGGGAATTCAAGAGTTATGAGTTTGAATGTACCGGTAAATTTTGATGTATTGGAAATCTACTTATTAAACCGGAGCTTACATCAGATCATATGTAGAAAATATATGTAGATACTTCATTTAATTTGATAATTTGAACTTAAATAATTCCAGTTTTCGTGTTTTTTAAGTAAGCCTGATACTACCTAATGATTCACAACTCCTGAACTCACAACTCTAGAACTCACGACTCCTGAACTCACGACTCTTGAACTCACAACTCTTAAACTCTCAACTCTATTAACCCTTTCTGCTTCTTGCAACATGCTTCTGCATATCAGCTCTTTCCAAAAAGTCCCGTACTATCCTGTCATCGGTTGTTTGCAGTTCTGACGGTGTGCCTTCCCAGTGGATAATGCCTTCAAACATCATTGCAACCCTGTCAGCAACTTCATACACACTGAAAATATCGTGTGTAACTACAATTGAGGTTACCTGCAGTTTTTCATTTTGAGCAATCGAATCTATTAAGCTGTCAATAGAATCACTTGTAATGGGGTCAAGTCCTGTGGTGGGTTCATCATATAAAATAAATTCAGGATTACATGCAAGAGCACGTGCAAGCCCGACTCTTTTTTTCATGCCGCCCGACAGCTCTGATGGCTTAAGATTTTCTATTCCTTTAAGATCAACCAAACCAAGCTTTTCTGTAACTATCCTGTCAATTTCAGCTTGCGGCAGGTCATTATTTTCTACAAGTCCAAGCCCTATGTTTTCGGCAACTGTCATTGAATCGAACAACGCCGCACTTTGAAAAAGAAAGCCAAACCTGTTCCTGATTTGGTAAATTTCTTTTTCATTCATTTTTGTAACATCCTGACCGTCTATTAAAACTTCACCGCTGTCGGGTTTCAGTAAGCCGATAATATGCTTAAGCAAAACGGATTTACCGCATCCGCTGCTTCCTATAATAACGGTAGTTCTGCCTCTATCAATAGTAAGATTTACGCCCCTAAGCACCTGCTTAGTGCCAAAACTCTTTGTGAGATTTCTTATTTCAATCATAAATTAGCAATTAACAATTAGCAATGAACAATGAGCAATTATCATTGAGCAATTGACAATTAGCAATGAACAATGAGCAATTATCATTGAGCAATTGACAATTAATACTTAATAATGAACCATTGACGATTCAATTTATTTATTTCGAAAACCATTAATTTAAATATACTGCTATTTTTCAGTATTTGTTTTTAAAATTGAATATAAAATTTTGCATATTTCATCTGCTTCATTCATTAAATCATTAAAATCTTTTTCCTGTGATGGCATCTTTGCTTGGGTGTCCTTTATTAATCTTAACCAATATTTAGTCTCTTTAGCTTCCTTGAAGGAAATATTTAACTTATAATAAAAATCTTTTTTAGTATGACCACCTTGAGCTTCTTCTGCATTTGCCCCAATTGAAGTAGCGGCTCTTACAAGTTGCTTTACAAGAACATAGTTCTCAATAGACCTATCAAGAAATTTTACAGTTTTGAGAGCATGAACAGCAAAGTTATAGCTTTTGTCAATTATAATATTATCTTTCATTTTATTTAAATAAAGTTAATAATTGGTTTAATTGAAAATTATTAATTCATATATAACTATTCATTTCTCATTGATATTGTAAATTGCTCATTGCCTCAAGCTTATTAAGCATTGCTCATTGTTCATTGCTCATTGTTCATTGCTCATTGGTCATTACCTCACGCTTAATATGTATTGCTATTTGTTCATTGCTAATTGCTCATTGTTCATTGCTAATTGCTCATTGCCAACAGCTTTCTTCTCAAAACTTCAAGTGCCATTTTTGCCATTACTTCTTTATTTCGCAGGCGGTCTTTGGTGAAGATAAATTCTTTTGCAAAAGTGATGTCTTTATCGGAATACCCTATCCACACAAGCCCGACAGGTTTTGTTTTAGTTGCACCGGTTGGTCCTGCAATGCCGGTTGTGGATATGCCAATATCGGCACCAAGTGATTTTCGTGCTCCTTCTGCCATTTCCATTGCAGTTTGTTCACTTACAGCCCCGTATTTCTTCAATGTATCTTTTCTTACTCCGAGGAATTTAATTTTTGCTTCATTTGTATAAGTAATAATTCCATCAAGAAAATACTCTGAGCTGCCTGAAACATTTGTAATCTTTGATGAAACTAATCCGCCCGTGCATGATTCTGCAGCAGATAATTTTAATTTTCTTTCACGGAGAAGCTTTCCTGTAACTTCTTCAAGCTGTTCTTCGGAATATGAATAAATAAATCTGCCAGCTCTGCTGATTAGTTTTTTTACAGCCAGCTTCAATTCCCTATCCGCTGTTTTTGGATTAACTGCATCAACGGTTACTCTGAGCCGTACTTCAAAATTCGCAGGAAGGAATGCAAGCTTAACAACAGCTTTCTTTGTGGATTTAATAATATCATCAATATTCCCTATGCGTTTAGAAAGCATTGATTCGGAAATACCGATAGTATGAAGTGTTTTTTCTTTTAAAGTTCTTCCGGATTTAACTTCTTTTTTTAATAAAGGCAGGAGATGTTTGTTAGTGATGTAAACCATTTCATGCGGTACCCCCGGCATTGAAACAAGTATTTTCCCGTTTTTTCTCAAAAGCAGACCGGGAGCAGTACCAACCTTATTCCTCAATATCTCTGCGGCTTCAGGAAGCATTGCCTGGCGTATATTTGTTTCAGGCATTTTAATTTTTCTGCGCCGGTATAATGATTTAACGTTTCTTAATACATCATGATTAAGTACAAGCCTGCTTTTGAAAAACTTAGCTAAGCAATGGATTGTAATATCGTCATGTGTGGGACCTAATCCGCCTGTTACAACAACGACATCAGATGTTTTAAATGCAGAATGGATTTCTTTAATAATTGTGGATTCATCATCGGGAACAGTCACTACCCTGTCAACAGAGACGCCTATAGAAAATAAAGATTTGCTAAGAAAAGAAGCATTAGTATTAATAACCTGTCCTATAACGAGTTCATCGCCGATAGAAATGATTACGGCCTTCATTAAACCATGAGTTTTATGAACTTATGCCAAATAAAATGAGATACGACGGAAGATAAAATTCCTGCATAAAAAGCCGACACAATATCATCCATCATAATCCCGAAGCCGGTTTTTTTATCATCAAAATACCTGGCAGGCCACAATTTTATAATATCAAAAATGCGGAAGAAGATAAAGCTTACTATACCAAAGGTCAGCTTTGTGTAGAAATTCAGTGTTGGATCAAAAGATTTAAATTTAATGAACTCAACCATTATGTACCCGACAAGGAAAGTAAACCACAGACCGACAATTTCATCGATAACAACTTCAGCGGGGTCATCGCCGTATCTTTTTACCATAAGCTGGGAAAAGACAATACCGATAAAAAACCCTGCGACAATAGCGAGAGATAAAACCCAGTAGCTTGAAAACCCGGGTATTAAAAAAATAAGAAGCCCTACTACGCTTCCGAAAGTGCCTGATGCAAACGGAATGTATCCAGTGAAAAGCCCGCTGCCTACTATTTTAACTATTAATGACACCTTTTCTTCTTCATTAACAGGGTTTCTACCTTTTAATAATCTAAAATTCATTCTGCCTGTGTTTTCGCCAATTTCGAATTTGCCGGTTCTTTTGATTCAAATATATATGCAATGCCGCTTGCTGCCGTTAAGATGGTTATTATCAGTATAATATAATAATTTATGTTCGAAAATAGTAAGCTCTTAAAATAATTTCCGCTAACTGTTCCGGTGAAAATTATAGACAAAGCCATTACACCGATGATGATGAATATGTATGTCATTTGTATAAAAGTTTTTGTCTTCGATATCATTGATGTTTTAAATTCTTTCCCGCATAGTTCACTGTATGACCTGGCAAGAGTTAAAATTATATCGCGTAATATTATTATTGCTATTAAAATACCAAACGGAATAATAACTTCATTTCCCAAAAACGCAGGCACTCTTTGCTTTAGAATATAAAAAGCAATAAGCGCAGATGAAGTAAGTATCTTATCGGCAAGAGGATCCAGAAACTGCCCCCATCTTGTTTTAAAGCCGTACTTCCTTGCATACCAGCCGTCATACCAATCTGTTAATGCAGCAATAGTGAAGACAAAAAACGAAATTGCTATAAGCGTATTGCTTGATGACAAGAACAAAAACACGAATACAGGGGAAAGAAGAATTCGTAATATACTTAATGTATTTGGAAAGTTCATTAATTACCAATCCCCCCTACCGGGATTTGTTCTACTTTATTAAATTATGCAAATATCATACTTAATAATAGAACGTTCAATGTATAATTAAATATGGTTTAAACTCTTTCCCATATTGAAGCAATGCCCTGCCCAACTCCAATACACATTGTAGCAAGCCCGAAACGTGAATTTCTTCTTTCCATTTCATAAAGTAAAGTTGTAATTAACCTTGCACCGCTCATGCCAAGCGGATGCCCTAAAGCAATTGAGCCGCCGTTAACATTTACTTTTTCTCTGTCCAGGCCAAGCTCATCAATACAAGCAATGGATTGAGAAGCGAAAGCCTCGTTAAGCTCAATGAGGTCAATGTCTTCAATTTTTAACCCTGCCCTCTTAAGGGCTTTTCCGGTAGCAGGTATTGGCCCCAGCCCCATGCAGTCCGGCTGAACCCCTGCAACTGCTGAAGCGACAAATCTTGCACGGGGTGTGAAATTCAGCTCTTTTATTTTATCTTCCGATACAAGCAGTAAAGCACTTGCACCGTCATTTATTCCCGATGAATTGCCTGCGGTGACCGTGCCGTTCTCTTTTACAAATGCGGGCTTAAGCTTTGATAGCTTTTCCATTGTAGTATCAAGACGCGGGAATTCATCAACATCAAATATTTTTACCCCATCTCTTGTTACTATCTCAACCGGTGTTATTTCATCTTTGAACTTACCTGATAAAATTGCTTCTTTAGCTCTCATTTGTGAAATACATGCAAATTCATCCTGCTTCTCACGTGATATTTTATAGCTTGATGCGACATTCTCTGCTGTTTCACCCATTGAAAACGGGTAATACATTTTTGCAAGCTTCGGATTTGTGAATCTCCACCCTATGGTAGTATCATATATTACCGGTGTTCTTGAAAACGGCTCGCTTGATTTCGGCATAACAAAAGGCGCTCTGGTCATTGATTCCGTTCCACCTGCAATGATAATATCACCTTCCCCAAGAGCGATTGCTCTGGCACCGTCAATAACCGCCTGCATACCCGAGCCGCACAGACGGTTAACAGTTGACCCGCCGACAGTAATGGGAAGCTCTGCTAATAGAGCACTCATTCTGGCAACATTCCTGTTATCTTCCCCTGCCTGGTTAGCACAACCAAGGATAACATCTTCAATTAATTCCTTGTTAATACCCTTGGCATCAAAGTTTCTTCTAACTATTTCTTTAATAACACCTGCCGCCATATCATCAGGTCGAACATCCTTCAGGGTGCCGCCGTATTTCCCAATTGGAGTACGTGTGGCATCTACTATAAAAACATCTCTTTTTTGCATAAAAAAATGCTGATTTCTAATTAATTTTTGCAAAAATACCAATTATGGAGCCAATTAACAAGTTAAGAGTTGGGAGAGTTCTGAGAGTTCTGAGAGTTGGGAGTTCGGGAGTATGAGAGTTCGAGAGTTGGAGTTCGAGAGTTGGGAGTTCGAGAGTTTAAGCTATCTACAAAGATTATCCGTTTTATTGTTATTAGCAAAGGGTATGATGTTAATTTACGTTTGGAGTTGTTTAAAAAATCTATTGTATAATCCCCCATTCACCTATATCTAAATCAGCAATCCCTTGTCAATCAGCTATAGTCACTCCCCAACACTAACTCTTTAACTCTCTAACTCTCTAACTCCCAAACTCCCAACTCTCAAACTCCGAACTCTCTGAACTCTCCGAACTTTATAAACTCGAAAATGTTTTCTTAAAATATTATATTTATTATTCAATATAACCTTTTTAACAAATATTATGAATAAAGCAAAATTTTTCATTTCATTATTAATTATCATTTCGGTTTCTCTAAGCTGCTCTTTGTTTAATTCATTGAAGGAAAAGATTTCTTCAAAAAAAGATAAGGAACAGAAGTGGGAAGATACCGATAAAGAAGAAACCGTAAGTGAAAACTCCGGGCTTGACCTGGCGTTTTACAATAAGTACATCGAAGTAATTAATAAAGTACAGGAATCTATTGAGAATATACACAAATCATACATAGAAAATGTACCTGACCCTAAATCATTGAGTAAGTCTTCTTTTATTCTTGTCATAACTGCGGATATGTATGTTAATAATCTTGAAAGGGATGTTAAGGAATTTAAGCGGTCATTATATGATAATGGGGAGCTGTCAAAGCTGGAGACGGATAATAAGGAAATGAAAAATGATATTGAAAACGAATTCAGGCATGTTTTAACACAAATGGAAGAATATCACAAAACAGCACGAAAGGTTATAGATTATTACAAAAATAAAGATTATGAAAAAGACCTTTCCCTTGCGGCAGGTTATGATACCGAAATGAAGGACCAGTGGGAGAAAAGCAAAACAGCCTATGAAAAGCTTGCTGGCCTCGTAAAAAAATACAAGCCTAAAAGGGAATACAGAGACCCCGATAAGATTTCTAACCCGGATAAGAAATCCATGGCTGTTCTGATGAATGCTTATGAAAACACACTTGAAGAAGCAGAGGCGTTTCATGAAAAATTCGAAAGGGCTGATAAGAACTCAAACTGGAGTGATATTACGGCATCATTAGATGATTTTGAAAAGGGCTTTAAAGCTGAAACCGACAAGGTTAATTCAACCGAGTATACCGAGACCACAAAGTTCCTGAAATACAGCTATGAAGATTATTTTACAAAAACAGTGAATGATTTTGTCAAAGAAGCAAGAAGCTTTATAAACAAAGTACAGAGTAATAAATTAAATGAAAGGGAATTTAATACCGGGTACGATGATGTTGTAAGGTATTATAATTATATGATAAATGCATACAATACTTCTACACAGACATTGAATACATACCAGAATTTGTATTAGAGCCGGGAGCCGTTAATGTACAAGGGGTTACTATTTCAGTAATCCCTTGTTTAATTCTATTTCAAATCTTCCTTCCATATACTTACTAATTCACCTTACGCAAATCATAAATCAATTTGTTAACAAAAGAAATAAACAGGTAATTTCAGTTCCTGTCCTCACCCCCCGACCCCCTCTCCTATGATAGGCGTTAGGAGAGGGGGAGAAATTAATTGTAGATTTTCTTTTCAATATAAGATCTTTAAATAACTGCTCCCCCTCTCCTTACATGTATCATAGGAGAGGGGGTCGGGGGGTGAGGACAGGAACTGAAATTAATAAAAAAAACAAAATTGTTACCCGATTATTATACTTTGCGTAAGGTGACTCACTAATAGTCAAAGTATAAATAAAACAATCTAAGTAAATTACAGCTTAGGTAAACGGTATGTTAATCCTGCACCAATGAAATTCAAAGGAGAATATTCAGACAATCCTATACCGGCAGCAAGATCAACCTGTAAATTACCCGGGAGGAAAAAACTTATTCCTGCATCAAGGCGGTTATCTGCATGTGTGTCACTTTTATAATAACCGTATGATTCCATAAATAAAGATATTAAATCGATAGGTGCATAACTGAGTGACATGATATAGAAATTAGTTGGTTTGCTGCTCTCTCCATCCCACAATAAGCCTGTATTATATCCTAAAGAAAAATTCTTCATATAGTGTGAAGCAGTGAAAATTATTTCAGGTGCAAATTGCGGTAAACGTAAACCTGAAGAGGCAAGTCCGGGGATTGATAAGTTTACCAATAATGCTGATGAAGGTATTAATCCTTTTGCATCATTAAACATAAACTTCAAACCTGTTTTAACAGGGGCTATACCTATGTTATAATTATGGTCATATGATTGAATGGTTTCATTTAATTCTTTTGTGTGCTCTGTCAGGAATTGTAAATTGATTTGAAGCTCGGTTCTATCAGAAATTCCGTACCTTACAAGCAAAGATGGGTGAATAATATTGCTGCTCTTTATATTGTAGTTGTTTTCAGCGTTTTCATATATAACTTGTACATCAGACTGCAAATCAGAGTGTTCAATAGTTTCCGGCGGCTCCATTTGGAACTGCGAAAATGCGGTTTTTATTGAAAATAAAGCAAAAAGTAACAGAAATTTTCTATACATTACTATAATAGGATTTAATTATTAATTTATCTGTACAAAAATGTATAGATTCCAGATTTCATGCAAATATAAAATTTATCCTTGAAAAAGCCGCACTTGAATTAAAGCCGGAATTTCCTTACAATGGTAAAATCAGTTCAAAATAGTCCTGTTTATTTCTTCTTTTCCTTCTTTGGAATCGGTGAGCCATGCGGGTCCGTATCAGGATAACCCAGCTCTTTATCCAATTCCTCTAACAAATCATCAGATAGTACATGCTCTATTCTTTCAGCATCGCTGTGAACATTCTCTGTATCCGTTATCTTTTCTTTCTCTGCATATGTTTCCCACAAACGGTGTGAACGGATAAGTCTTACTGCTGTATCGTTACCTGTATCAGTAAGTGAAATGCTGTTATCTTCTGCCTGCAGGTAACCTTTTGATTCCATGTAACGTAAAAGCCCTTCAATCCTGTTTTTCTTAATGCCCAGTTCATGTTCATATAAATCAAGAAGCTTATCTCTTTTCATTGTGCCCTGGTTTTTATAGGTTATCTTTATTATATCTTCAAGAACAATATTCCTTGAAGAAGACCTGCGTCTGAAATACTTTGTAACAACACCTTCTCTTGGTGATAATAAAAATGCAAGCAGGAAAAATGTTACAGCTACAAGCACAATGGATGCACCGGATGAAAAATTTAAGTGATAAGATAAATATAATCCTATAACGGATGAAAGTACGCCAAACAGTGATGATAAAAATAAGATTTTCTTCAGACTGCTTGTAAGCATATATGCTGTTGCAGGCGGAGTAATTAACATCGCAACAAGCAACACTACACCAACCGACTGCAGACCGGATACAATTGACATAGATAATAATGTCATCAGCATATAATGCACTACAGTTGTAGAAATACCGATAGTTAATGCCATTGTCGGGTCAAATGATGTAATAAGCAGCTGCTTGTAAAAAAGAATTATAGTAAGCAAAATAACAAGCATAATAATTGCCGAAAGAATGATATCCCCTGTTGAAACTCCAAGCACATCACCAAAAAGATATGATGAAAGGTCTATATGCACCTGTTTTAACTGTGAGACAAGAAGCACACCAAGAGCAAAAGCTCCCGTAAAAATTATTCCGATAGATGTATCTTCTTTTATTTTGGAATTCCTGTTAACAAAACCTATAAGCAACACAGTAATGATACCTGCAGCAACAGCCCCGAGAAACAACGTTAACTGCCCTTTGCCAGCAATCATAAAGCTGATAACCACACCGGGCAGAACAGCATGAGCAAGTGCATCACCAATCAATGACATTCGCCTGAGCATTATATAAGTTCCGATTAAACCGGTACTTATGCCTATAGTAATTGAAGCAATCAATGCCCTTTGAATAAATTCATACTGCATCGGTTCAATTATGTATGTTGAAATTATATCCATAGCTTTAATAATATTGTTCTGATTTTTGTAATATTGTTAATCTGCCGCCGTATGTCTTATGTATTATTTCCGAAGTGAAGACATCTTCAGCATCTCCGAAAGCAACAAGCCGCTGGTTAATTAAAATCAGCTTATCGAAATACTCTTTAACTTTTCCCAGGTCATGATGAACTACAAGGATTGTTTTATTTTCTTCCTTGAGCTCTTTCATAAGATTAAAAATTGCCTGCTCGGTTTTTGCATCAACCCCTACAAACGGCTCATCCAGAAAATAAATATCACTTTCCTGTGCAAGTGCCCTTGCCAAAAATATTCTCTGCTGCTGCCCGCCCGAAAGAAAACGTATCTGCCGTTTTGAATATTTTTCCATTTCAACTTTTTTCAATACCCTGTTTACGATATCCCTGTCTTTTCCTTTTGGTATTCCTATCATTGGCAGGTGAGCATACCTGCCCATCATAACAACTTCTTCCACGTTCACCGGGAAATCCCAATCGAACTGCTCTCTTTGCGGTATGTATGAAATTCCTTTGCTTACTTCCTTAATGCTTTTGCCAAAGACTTTCACATCACCCGTATCGGCAGGCAGCAATCCAAGGATTCCTTTAAGCAGGGTTGACTTCCCTGCCCCGTTCGGTCCGATTATGCCAATAACACTTCCTGCTTCAATATTCAGGTTTATACCTTTAATTGCAGGCTTTTTGTTGTATGACACCGTTAAATTTCTTACTTCTATTACATTCATAATTGAATTTCCTATTGTATTACTTTAACGCATTTACTACTGCATTTACATTATGTCTCACTGCTCCGATATATGTACCTTCTTCGGTCCCGTCATTGCCAACGGAATCGGAAAATAAAACGCCTCCGACTTTAGCTCCTGTCTCACGTGATATCTCTTCCAGTAGCTTTGGGTTAACGCTTGTTTCAATAAAAACAGATTTAAGCTGTCTTTGCTTAACAAGGTCTATTAAATTTTTCACATCTTCGGTTTGTACTTTTGCCTCGGTTGAAATTCCCTGCAATCCCTTAACATCAAACCCGTACGCTCTCCCAAAATACCGGAAAGCATCATGCGAGGTTATCAATATTCTTTTTTCTTTTGGTACCTGCTCTACGGTGGTTAATATCCATTTATCAAGTTCATCCAGCTTTGCTTTATATTCCTCCAGATTTTTCCTGTAGAATGCTTCATTAGCTTTATCTATTGATACCAGTCCTTCAGTGATATTATCAGCGTAGGTCTTAACATTTTTCACATCAAACCATGCATGGGGGTCAGGGTCGCCAAATCCTTTTTCATCGGTCATTGGTGTTAATCCTTTTGTAACTGTTATAACCGGTCTGCTGCCGCCTGCATTATGCACCATTTCCTCAATCCAGTGCTCAAGTGTAAACCCGTTGATGAACACGATATTTGCAGATGAAATAGTTCTCGGGTCAGATGGTTTTGATTTATATGTATGCGGGTCAATACCAACTTCGCAGATGCTTATTGCTTCTACTTTGTCCTTCCCTATGTTCTTTACAATATCATTGATGATAGTAATCGAAGATACTGCAACTATCTTACCGCTTTTTTTAATACCGTTGTTTTCACCGCAGCTCATAAGAAGCAAAACAGGTAAAACAAGTAATACCGCTGTAAATATTTTTGTAATTATTTTATTCATTTGTGTTTACTACGTAAATGTTATCTGCCATTTTTTTACTTAATAAATGTTTTTTATTGTTAACTGAAATTAAAACCGATTCATCGAAGCTTATTTTTTCGGTTAAATGAATTTTTGAATTGAGACGTATACCTATCCGTGACATATATTTTAATATTTCATCGAATGAATCTTTTACCTTTGCAACTATGTAATACTTCCCTTCCTTGGATTTGCTCAATATCATATTATCGGGATTTTCCAGCTTCCCGTGCTTATCGGGAATCGGGTCGCCATGCGGGTCAAATTTGGGGAAATTTAAATATTCTTCAAGCTTATCAATGAAAACATCAGAGCAAACATGTTCCAGCTTCTCAGCTTCATTATGTACTTCTTCCCAGCGGTATTTAAGGTGTTCCTGCAGAAATACTTCAATTAAGCGGTGTTTCCGAACCAGATTGACAGCAATTTTTTCACCCTGCTTTGTAAGCTGGAATCCATGATACGGTGTATTTTTTATCAATCCTTCTTTTGAAAGCTTGGCAACCATCTCGCTAACCGATGCAGGAGAGATGTTGAGCTTGCCTGCAAGTGCAGAGGTTGTAACTTTTTTGTCCTCCGATTGAAGCAGGAAAATATATTTTAAATAATCTTCTTTTGATTTTGACTGTGTTTTCATACTTAGGTTCACTTCACAACAAAGTTAGGCATACCTAAATTTAAATTGATGTATGCTTAAAAAAGTTCCTGACCGCTGATTTCACTGAAAAAAGCTGATTACACTGATTAAAAGGGAGGTAAATTTTAAAAACGGCTGATATATTTTTATGTGTAAATATCTGTATTTTTAATATATATTAGAAAGTTATAAGTTCTTACTAAATTAATATTATTTTGAAATTGACAAAAAAACATACATGGTTTTTTTGTTTACTCGCAGTTCTTTTTATCCTGTCTTCATGTACTGAAGATAATCCTTTAATTCCACCGGCAGTGGAAGACCATTCACCCATGTGGCCTATGATTGGCTATAATGCCAGACATACAGGCAATCCTAATTCTATTAGGGTAAATATGCTACCCGTTAATGAAGGTAAAATATATTGGGTAGATACTCTGGATACAAATCCAAGCACATTTAATAATGCAAGTGAAAATGCAATTGACGCCTTGGGAAATATTTATCATTTTTCTAACAGGTCTTCTGATCCAAAGCTAATTAAAATTCGTCCCGATGGTTCAATTATTTGGTCTAAGGATTCAGTATATATTCATTCGGGAGGAGGATTTGCTTTATCTAATAATGAAATGTTAATTTATTTTCAGGATGTAAATGGATTTAAGTGTATAGATTCTTCAGGAAATACTATTTGGGCGATTGAACAAATAAGTTCTTATGTATCTATGCCGGTAATTGGGAGAGACGGAACTATATATGTAATTTTAAATAACAATCTTACTGCAGTAACTCCTGATGGAAATATAAAATGGCAAGTGAACAGCGGTGGGATAATGTTTGGGAGACCGGCATTGGATAGAGGTGAAAATTTATACGTAATAAATGAATCAGGTACAAATTATGGAGTGTTAAAATTTAATAAGTTTGGTGCTATTTTATGGAGATATGAAAATCTGTTGCAGAATTACAATTATTTTAGTGTGGTAATAGACGGTTTTAACAATATTTATCTCAATTCAAACAAAGGATTGGTATCTTTAGACAAAAATGGAAATCTCAGGTGGATTAAGAACTACGGTATTAATACAGTACCTGCAATAACAAAAAATAACATAATAATAACAGATTCAACCAAGTATATTATTGCACTGGATACAGGCGGCTCACAATTGTGGAAGTCTGTAATGATAACAGATATGTTTATAGAACATTCGATTGTTCTTGATGACAATGATAATTCTTATTTTTTCTTTTGGGCTTCAGATCAGGATAAAGCGGCTTCTCTGAGTATAACCGGGAATTTAAGATGGGCTTGTGGGCTGCCTACTTACTGGTATGGTAATCCCGGTCCAACACTTTCTCCGCTTGGATATATTTTTGGGACACGGAAAAGACCGTTTTTGATTTATTGTATAAAATGAAAAAGAATATTAAATATTTTTTTTGTTTACTCACAGTTCTTTTTATATTTTCAGGATGTACAGAAGATAACCCAATAATTCCACCGGCAGTGGAAGACCATTCACCCATGTGGCCTATGATTGGCTATAATGCCAGACATACAGGCAATCCTAATTCTATTAGGGTAAATATGCTACCCGTTAATGAAGGTACAATTTATTGGATAGATACCTTAGCAAGTCATCCGCGTGATGATGGAGGTGAAGCAAGCATTGATGCAATGGGCAATATATACCACTTATCAACTACAAATGAAAGTTATGGAGTGATAAACAAATTCAGACCTGACGGTTCTATTATTTGGTCTATTGATACCTTTTATTCAAATGCATTGTGCGGATTTGCATTATCTAATGATGAAACAAAATTCTATTGTCAGGATTACGAATTCCTTTATTGTATTGATTCCAGTGGAAAAAAACTATGGCGGATGTTTGATGCTAAAAGTGCTACAATACCAATTATTGGAAGAGACGGTACAATATATGATGCAACTCAAGAAAAGTTAACGGCTATTACTCCGGAAGGAAATATTAAATGGCGGCTTGCAAGTTCAGAGGGTTCTGCCGTTGGCTGGCCTGCAATAGATAAAGAAGATAATATTTATTTTTACAGCTATCAAAATTATACGGATTGCAAAATAACAAAAGCAACTAAAGATGGAAATATATTATGGGAGTATGGTAATTTTACTCATAATATTTGTTCTTTTTCAGTTGTGATTGATGCGGCTAACAATATATACTTTACCAGTACCGATAAATTAATATCCCTGAATAAAGAAGGAAAACTAAGATGGGACAAGTTAATTTATCCCCAATGTGTTCCTGCAATTACATGGGATAATAAAATTATTATAGACTCTCTTGGATTAAATATAATGGCTTTAGATACCTTAGGTAATTTTTTATGGAGTACAGGAATTTCAAATAGTAATTATAGAAAAGCTGAACATTCAATAGTACTTGATGATAATCAAAATATTTATTTTCTATCCGAGGGATATTATGAATTCAAAGCGTTCTCTTTAGATATAGCAGGAAATATAAGATGGATATGTCCTCTACCGTCTTATTGGATGGGTACTACAGGTCCGGTGCTTTCACCTAAAGGTTATTTATTTGGTACTCCCAAAAGACCATTTTTAGTTTTTAGCGTAAAGTGAAAATTTGTTCTATCTCTAATATACATTAAGTTTTAGAATGCTTATTATTCAAAATCTTTCTAAATAATCCTGTGTTCGAATTGTGTCAGATGAATCCGGAAAAAGAGAGTTATTCTCTTTCTGATTTCATATTATAATGATTTGAATTTATCCAAATTTTCAAACTAACATCTGACACTGCCCTATAATTAAAAATTCCCTATCCCAACTCTCAAACTCCCAACACTTCAACACTCTAACTCTTTCGCCTTTAATTAAATACGGAATCAGTATATATTCATGAAAAATTTAAACTTTTAATGAAAAAAACATACTTTCTGCTAATACTGTTTGTAGTTTCTGCTTATACAGGACTCTCCTATTCTCAGGATACGGTCAAAATTATGAATTATAACCTGCTCAATTATGATGTATCGGATACATCGCGTAATCCATATTACCGCACAGTCATGCAAAACACTAATCCCGATATTCTTGTAGTCGAAGAAATCGGTTCGCAAAATGCAGTGTTTGCAATACGGGACAGAGTATTAAATGCTCTTGGTCTCGGCACTTATGCCGCGGGTACTTTTATCAATGGACCGGACAGTGATAACGGAATATTTTTCAAAACATCAAAATTTACCTTCATCAGTAATACACCAATTCATACTGAGCTTAGAGATATTAATGAGTTCAAGCTTGTGCATATTACAACGCAGGATACAATAAGATTATATGCAGTTCATTTAAAGGCAAGCAATACATCAGCAGACCAGCAGCAGAGGGCAAGGGAAGTTGACAGCTTAAGAAAAGTTACCAATGCCCTTCCGTTGGGAAGTAATTTTATGGTAACCGGTGATTTCAATATTTACGGCTCAACAGAACCGGCATACCAGAAACTGCTTCAGGTTATCTCCGGTAACGAAGGTCATTTTATTGATATGTATACTTTAACCGGAACGTGGAATAACAGTTCATACGCAATTTATCATACACAGTCACCCAGAGTACGTCAGTTTGGCGGCGGTGCAAACGGCGGTATGGATGACAGGTTCGATATGATATTATATTCAAAAGCTGTAAATGAGGTGGGCGGTATAAAGGTTGTTCCGCAGTCATTAATTGCTTACGGTAATGACGGAAATCATTTCAATGATTCTATAAACCGTCCCCCAAACAATGCAGTGCCGCAGGTTGTTGCCAATGCATTACATTATGCATCAGACCATCTCCCGGTGTTTGCAAAGTTCATAATGGGACCGGCAATTTCTGTTCAGAATAATTCTGAAATTGCCGCTAAGTTTGAATTGTACCAGAATTATCCAAATCCTTTTAATCCTAAAACAATTATCAATTACCAATTATCAGTGAGCAATTATGTAAAGCTTGCTGTATATGATGTAGTGGGAAGAGAAGTTGCAGTACTTGTTAATCAAAAACAACATGCAGGCAAATATGAGATTGAATGGGATGCATCTAACCATCCAAGCGGAATGTACTTTTACACGTTGACCTCCGATGGAAATGTTGTTACGAAAAAAATGATATTAAGTAAATAGTTTGTAAGGTTTATAAGGTTTATAAAGTTTATAAGGTTTGTAAGGTTTGTAAGGTTTGTAAGGTTTGTAAGGTTTATAAGGTTTGTAATTACTTAATTCAGCAGCCCTTTTTCCCAAATTACAAACTCAGTGCTCCTCTTTCCCAAATTTCTATTTGGGAAAGTATATTGAAGGATTATAAATCTCCTGAAAAACTTTACCAAATAGAAATTTGGTAAGGAGTGGTGTGGGTACATCCAATAATTCTATAGAACTCTAAGAAAAATTTGCCTGCCCGTTGCAGTCGGGCTTGCTGCAGTCAGGGGGAAAGAAAGCTAGAGATAAATAATATACAAATAAGAGCACCAGGTTTCTGTTATCTTCCATTTATTTCATTTATAATCATTTCTCAATTTATTATTTTTGTATATACTTTTACATCCACAATAAAAAACTTTAATTATAACAGCCATGATATTAAAAACCAGCCGAACCGCAGAGTATGCAGAAATTACAGTCGATTATGAAAAATGCAACATGTGCAAACTTTGCCTTAAGGTTTGCAAGAGTTCGCTTTATGAAGAAAACGGGAAAATATTAGTTGACCAGTCAAAGATGTTCGGATGTATCGGGTGCGGGCAGTGTGAAGCGGTTTGTCCGCTTGAGTGTATTTTCGTTAACGGAAGAACGCTGTCACAGGATGATTTCATCCCGCTTCCCGCAAAAGAGCAGAGAGCAAACATGGAACAGCTTTATTCATTACTGCTTTCACGGAGAAGCACAAGGGAGTTTAAGAACAGGGAAGTCGAACAGGAGGTTATTGATGAGATACTAAAAGCCGCATCGACTGCACCTATGGGAATACCACCATCAGATGTGTGTGTTCTTGTTGTTAAAGGAAAAGATAAAGTAAGAGAGTTTGCATTTGATTTTGTTGATACACTTCAAAAAATGAAATGGATGTTTTCATCATTTATGCTGAAGCTCTGGCGTTTATTCATGAGCAAAGAGGAGCATGAAATGATGAAAAACTTTATTGTACCGCTTATGGATTTTTTCCCTGAGAAAAAAGAAATTGGTGAGGACTGGGTTCTTTACGATGCACCGCTTGTCATGTATTTTTACGGTACGTTATACGCCGACCCTGTTGACCCGGTTATTCCCGCCACTTATGCAATGATTACGGCACAATCATTAGGACTTGGCACATGTATGATTGGCACTATTGGACCATTCATAAAAAAAGGAGCAAATAAGTTTAAGGAGAAATACGGAATTCCACAAAAGCATGTTCCGGGAGTTGCTGTGATATTCGGTTATCCAGTTTATAAATATAAAAAAGCAATCAAAAGAACTTTTGCAAATGTGAAGTATTATTAAAGAGATTAATCTGTTTCAGTTGCTTTTTGAATATGTGCAATTGTAAATCCTACAGTCATCTTAAGCTAACGCTTGCGTCAGGTCAATTATTGTTAATTTAAGTTCTTTCTTTTTCTATCAAATATATCAGTTAATCTAAGCTAATCCATATCTTCAAACTAAGACCTGACACTGCCTCAGAATTTAAGCTAATCCATATCTTCAAAGTAAGACCTGACACTGCCCCGGAAGTGAAGATTCAAAGTAAGACCTGACACTGCCTCAGAAGCGAAGATTCAAACTAAGACCTGCATTGCCTCGGAGTGGCTTTCCCAAATGGTCCCACAGGGATCTAGGGAAAATTTGGGAAAGAGGTGTAGCGCTCTAACTCCCGACTCTTGAACTCCCAACTCTTGAACTCTCAACTCTCCAACTCCCAACTCTCTAACTCTATTCTCTCTTCGCTCTCCACTCTTCCATAACCCTGATTTGTTCCTGGAGGTCTTTAATCATATTTTTTGCCATGCTCTTTAGTTTTTCGTCTTTACCGAAGTCAATTTCAACCTTTGCCATTTCAATTGCATCCCTGTGGTGAGGAACCATAACCACAACAAAGTCAACATCGGGGTCAGAGCTTCTAATCAGCTCCATGTGCTTCATCATCTCAGTCATATTATCATTTATTATTCCTTTGTATTTATCCCCTTCTACAGTTTCAATGGTATCTTTATAAACAGTGCTCCAGCTTTTTAGCTCGTTAATTTCGGACTTGTTCTTACCTATTATCTGTTCGGCAATCGATTTTATTTGTGGGTCTTTTGCTGTACCAAGGTATGTGCTTGAAATATCTACTGCCCCCTGATGATGCGGAATCATCAGCATTGCAAAATCATAGTCCGGATTACCTGTTATTTTCTGAGCATGCAGGCTCCTCATCATGTTATCAAGTGCTGCCTGGATACCCGAGCTGTCATTTTTTGTATCAGGGGTGGAAGTTGTGTTTTCCCTTAGAGTTGATGTTCTGTCATCTTTATTGCAGGCATTAATATAAAATGAACCAATTATAATAAAGAAAAAAATATATTTATTCATGATTTTATTCAAAATTCATCAAATTTAGCAACAAAAGAGAAACCCCATTAAAAAAATTTGGGTTCCTATATATGGCTGACAATTTGGATTTTAGCGTCCAATTCTTGTGAAAAACAGTGATTTTTAACAAATCATGCTAAAACCGTATATTGCTTCAAGATTATTTAATTGCTATATTTACAAGTTAAAATGTTAAGTTTTCGATGACGCTCTTACCAAGCGTCATTTTTTTTCTATAAACAAATAAAAATATACTACGATGAAATCTGATATAGTTGAATCATTTTCACAAATGGTTAAGGACAAAAAAATGGACAGGGATGTCCTTGAAAGTATTATTAAAGATGTTTTCGGTATGATGATAAAAAAGAAGTACGGTCAAAACTCAAATTTTGACGTAATCGTGAATATGGATAAAGGAGATATAGAAATGTATCTCTTTAAAAAGGTTGTTGAAAACGTTGAAGACCCTGAAACAGAAATTGATCCTGAAACAGCACTGGATAAATCAGGCGAAGAGCTTGCAGCCGGTGATGATTATGTTGAGGTTCTTGATTTTATAAGCTTCGGCAGAAGACACATTGTGAACCTGAAACAGAACCTTAACCAGAAGATACGCGAAATAGAAAAAGAAATTGTGTATAATGACTATAAGGATATGGGCGGCGAGATTATTGTTGGCGAAATATACCAGATGAAGCCGAATTATATTTTATTGATACATAACAGCCATGAGGTTATCTTCCCGAAAAACGAACAAATACCGAAGGAAAGATATAAAAAAGGCGAATCAATAAGAGTATATATAAAAGAAGTTCAGAAAAAGCCATCGGGTCCGCCTTTGATAGTGGTCTCAAGAGCGTGTGATGAATTTCTTAAGAAATTATTCGAACTTGAAATTCCGGAAATATATGACGGAATAATAGAAATAAAAGGAATTGCACGTGAACCGGGCGAAAGAGCTAAGGTCGCTGTAACTTCCTATGATGACAGAATAGATGCAGTAGGAGCCTGCGTTGGAATGAAAGGAATAAGGATTCATTCTATAGTGCGTGAGCTTTGTAATGAGAACATTGATGTAATAAATTATTCGGAAGATATTGCATTATATATTGCCCGTGCACTGGCACCTGCAAAACTAAAAGATATATATCTTGATAAGGTTAATAAGTTTGCAAAGATAATAGCTGATGAAGACCAGATATCACTTATTATCGGCAAGAACGGGCAGAACATAAAGCTTGCCTCAAAGTTAACCGGATATGAGATAGATGTTGAGAGAAAAGACGGGACTCCGAAAGAAGAATCAACCAATGGTGAAGAGGCAGTTACAGAAGAAGATTCTGCTGCTTCAAGCGATGAAAAATAAATTTTAAAAATTAATTTAACGGAATTATTATTTAATGCCCGATACCAAAGCAAATACAGGACAGGGAAAAAGTATATTCAGCATTGCTAAAGAAGTTAACAGGCAAAGCACTGAGGTACTCGACTATCTTAAAAGGATAGGCATCGAGGTAAGCGGTATTATGTCCAAAGTGGATGATAGCGTTTATAAAAAAGTGCTGGGACACTTCAAATCAGATATTGAAGTTGCTGAAAAACACAAACAGAAACTTATGGAGTTCAAAAAGAAACATAAGACTGTTGAAATAAATGAAATAGAAGAAGAGCTAAAGAGAGATAAAGACAAAAAGCTAAAAGAAGAAGAAGAGCGTAACCGCAAGCTGCTGGAAGAGGAACAGAAGAAGATAGAAAGAGAACTTCAGATTCAAAGAGACCTTGATGAGAAGAGGCGTTTAATAGAGCTGAAGAAAGAGCAGATTGAAAGGGAGAAGCGTGAAAAGGAAGAAAGAGAATTAGCTTTGAAGAAGCAGGCTGAAGAAGCAGCAGCAAAAAAAGCAGCCGAAGAGGAAGCAGCAAAGAAATCGCGTGAAGAAAAACCTGTTAAGCCGGAAGTAAAGGAAGCTAAAGAGACTAAAGAAGTTAAAGAAGTTAAAGAAGTTAAGAAAGAAGCAAAAAAAGAAACAAAGCCGGAAATCTTAACCGAGATACCTGTCCCCAAGCAGACAGTTCAGCCTATGAAACAGGTGCAGCCGAAACAAGTACAGCCGCAAAAACCGGGTACCCATCAGCATAGAACGGGTCAGCAGCAGAAGCCGGGTACATATCAGCAAAGAACGGGACAGCAAAGAACGGGTCAGAGTCCGCAGAAGCCCGGAACATATCAGCAAAGAACCGGCCAGCAGAAACCGCCGTATAAAGGTGATAAGAAAAAAGAAGGCTTCACGCCGCAATCTACAACGGGTAAGAAAACTGAGCATCAGGGTACACAGGATAAGAGACCGCCGTATAATAAATTTAAAAGAGATGAAAGACCTCCTTTTGATAAAAAGAAAGAAGGATTCACATATAATAAGCCTAAAACCGATTCCACCAGGCCGGAAAGAACATATGAAAAAGTTACGATAAAAGAAGATTTTAAGAAGAAAAAGCCATATCCCGGTCAAAGACAGGATAGCAGAGGACCTTTCAAGAAATCTTTTGGTACTTCCCATGGAAAACCGGGTGCCCCGGGAACAGAACAGAAGAAAGACGGTTCACCCGACAGCGCTGAAGCCAGGAAAAGAGAACAGGAAAAGAAAAATAAAGCTAAAAAGCAAAAATATACTGACGGAACCGAAGCTAAGAAAAGAAAGAAATATGATGAGGAAGTTCTTAATATTGAGATAGAAGATGCAATCAGGGAAACAATGGCAAAGATGGATGATGCAGGAACGCCTACATCCAGAACACAGCTGAGGAAGAGGAAAAAGAAAGAAAGAATAGAGCAGGAACAAAAACAGCAGGAAGAATATCTCGCAAAGCAGAATATACTACAGGTTACTGAGTTCTTATCTACATCGGAGCTTGCAGTTTTGATGAGCATAGATGTAAACCAGTTAATACAAAAAGCATTTGCATTGGGCATGATGGTTACAATTAACCAACGTCTCGATAAGGACTTAATAGTTCTGCTGGCAGATGAGTTTGGCTATAAAGTAGATTTCCATAAAGAGTATGAAGTTGACCTTCTTGCAGATTCCGAAGATCTGCCGGAAACACTTATTCACAGGCCGCCGGTTGTTACAATCATGGGACATGTTGACCATGGTAAAACTTCATTACTTGATTATATCAGGAAGGCAAATGTTGTTGCAGGTGAAGCAGGAGGAATTACACAGCACATTGGTGCATACCAGGTTAAACTTGAGAATGGAAAACTTATCACATTTCTTGACACTCCGGGTCATGAAGCATTTACGGCTATGAGAGCAAGGGGTGCACAGATAACCGATATTGTTGTTCTTGTAGTTGCTGCAGATGATAGTGTTATGCCTCAAACCATTGAAGCTATTAACCACTCATTGGCGGCAAATGTACCGATAATTATTGCAGTAAATAAAATTGATAAACCTAATGCAGACCCCAACAGGATAAAAACACAGTTAGCCGAAAAAGGAATATTGGTAGAAGAGTGGGGCGGCAAATATCAATCAGTTGAAATAGCAGCAAAACACGGAACAAACGTAGAAGTACTTCTTGAAAAAATACTTCTTGAAGCAGAAGTGCTTGATCTTAAAGCTAACGCTGACAGAACAGCAAGAGGTGTAATAGTAGAAGCACAGCTTGATAAAGGCAAAGGAATTTTATCATCCGTACTTGTTCAAAAAGGTACCTTAAAAATAGGTGATTCATTTGTAGCAGGTGTTTACAGCGGCAAAGTAAGAGCAATGTTCGATGAAAGAGGTAAAAGGGTTGAAGTAGTAAAACCTGCAACACCGGTACAGGTGCTGGGCTTCGATGGAATGCCGCAGGCAGGTGATACATTTGTGGTTCTTGACAGCGAAAAAGATACTAAAGAAATTTCCCTGAAACGCCAGCAGCTTAAACGCGAACAGGATTTCAGGCAAATTAAGTTTACTACACTTGATGATATATCCAAACAGATAAAAGAAGGCAGGCAGGTTGACCTTAACGTTATCATAAAAGGTGATGTTGATGGCTCTGTTGAAGCATTATCCGATTCACTGCTGAAGCTGACTACAGGTGAAGTAAGAGTAAGTGTAATCCACAAAGGAATCGGTGAAATATCTGAGAATGACGTTCTGCTTGCAACTGCTTCAAAAGCAATTATAATCGGGTTCAATGTAAGACCGAACCTGAAAGCACGCAAGCTTGCACAGGCAGAAAAAGTTGATATCCGCCTGCATAATATTATATATGATGTAATAAATGAAATTAAGCTTGCCCTCGAAGGATTGCTTGAGCCCGAGAAATCGGAAGAAGTTCTTGCAACCGTTGAGGTTAGAGATACATTCAAGGTTCCGAAAGTTGGTGTTGTTGCCGGCTGTTATGTTCTTGACGGCAAGATAGTAAGAGGCAACAAGGTAAGACTTTTAAGAGAAGGATTTGTAATTTTTGATGGCAATATATTATCTTTAAAGAGATTCAAAGATGACGTAAGAGAAGTTGAAGCAGGTTACGAATGCGGTATTGGTCTTGAAAACTTCAATGATATAAAAGTTGCGGACATTATAGAATCTTACAAGATTGTAGAGACCAAGCGTAAGCTGGCGTAAGAGCTCTTAGGGTTCATTAAGTTCATTAAGTTCATTAAGTTCATTAAGTTTATTAAGTTTGTTAAGTAATCCGAACCTCTCTTTCCCAAATTTCTATTTGGGAAAGCCAATAGAGGTTTTCAATTGATGATGGTTGGTTATTGATGTAAGGTAATAGAGTTTATTGAGTTAGAAGAGTTCTTTACGTTTTATTGGGTTTATTAAGCACATCAAGTTAAGGTATGTGAAAAACTAAGTATTCCCAAAGGGAGAAGAAAGGAGATGCTGTTATGTCTATTCGTTCTGAAAAAGTATCGGAAGAAATCAAACACCAGATCAACAGTGTTTTAACAAAAGACCTGACAGATATCAATGCAGGTTTGGTTACAGTGACAAATGTTATTATGAGCAGGGACCTTAAAACTGCAAAAATATACTTAAGTTTTCTCGGCAATAAAGAAACACCTGAAAAAATCATTGAAAAAGTAAACCTGAGAAAAAAACAAATAAGAATGCACCTGGGCTCAAAAGTTTATTTAAAAAACGTACCTGAATTATTTTTTTATCACGATGATACAATGGAATATGCAAGCAAAATAGATGAATTAATTAAGAAGATACATACCAACGATAATGATGAGGTATGATTGGAAAATAGAGAAAGAAAACGGCTTAATGCTTTTGATAGATAAGCCGAAAGACTACTCAAGTGCTAAGATAGTTAACATAGTAAAAAAAAGATTAAATGTAAAAAAAGCGGGGCATTCGGGAACACTTGACCCGAGGGCAACCGGTTTGCTTATTGTTTGTACCGATAAGATGACCAAGAGCTTAAATGAGCTGCTTGACTGCGGGAAAGAATATGAAGGAGTAATGATTATCGGGGAAATAACCGGCAGCTTTGACGGGGAAACTGAGGTAACGAAGAAACTACCGATAGATAATATTACTAATGAAATGATATATAATACTGCAAAAGAATTTATGGGTGAAATCGAACAGCTTCCTCCAATGTATTCTGCTGTTAAGTATAAAGGCAAGCCCCTGTATAAATATGCAAGGAAAAACCAATTGGTAGAACGTATAACGCGGAAAGTACTTATAAATAAATTTGAAATAAATAAAATCAACTTGCCCGAAGTTCATTTTACGGTTGGCTGTTCAAAAGGAACATATATTAGAACACTCGCAAATGATTTCGGCGAAAAACTCGGAGTTGGCGCTTATTTGAAAGAGCTGAGAAGACTGAAGATAGGGGATTATGATGTAAGAAATTCCGTAACGCTGGAAGATTTCCTGTTAATCAACCCAAGAATTGTAAATAACTAAGGAGAGAATACAAACATAGCTTAATGAAAGTTTACAGGAATATTGATGAAATACAACGCAGTGATTCAACTATAATATCGATAGGTACCTTTGACGGAGTTCACAGGGCTCACAAAGAGATAATAAAAAGAGTTTTAGAATTAGCTCATGGAAAAAAATCACGTTCTTTAATTATAACATTTGACCCGCACCCGCAGGAAGTTTTAAAAAACAAAACTCCCGAAATTAAGCTTTTAACTTCCACAGATGAAAAGCTGAAGCTTTTTGAACAGGCAGGAATTGACTGTGTGTGGCTTGTAAAGTTTACCGAAGAATTTTCCAAAACCGACCCGAGGGATTTTTATGAAAAGCTGATATATAAAAAGATAGGGATTAGTGACCTTGTTATCGGCTATGACCATGTTTTTGGCAGGAACAGGGAAGGTGACTTTAATACGTTAAAAGAACTTGGAGAAGAATATAAATTCAATATTTACAGGGTGGAAGCAATAGAAATTGACGGTATCACGGTTAGCAGTACGAAGATAAGACATTTCCTCATGGAAGGTGATATTGAATCTGCAAATAAGCTTCTCGGATACAACTACAGCTTTGAAGGTATTGTGATGGAAGGTGACAGAGTTGCACGGCAGCTTGGATTTCCGACAGCGAACCTTCAGCCCGTAAAAGAAAATAAAGTTATTCCCGGTGACGGCGTGTATGTTTCACAGATAGAATATAACGGGAATATGTATGACGGAATGATGTATTTAGGTTTCAGGCCTACATTAACAGAGGGATTGAAAAGAGTAATTGAAGTAAACATGTTTGATTTTGATTCGGTTATTTACGGCGGAAAGTTAAATGTCAGCTTCATAAAGCGTCTGCGTGGTGAAAAGAAATTTGATTCAAAAGAAGAACTAATAAAACAAATCAGTTCTGATAAAAAAGAAACATTGGAACATTTAAGAATAATAAAAACAGAGAACAAATAAAAATTGAATGTCCGGCAATTGCCTGACAAGGAGAAAACAATGTCTTTAACAAAAGAACAAAAACAAGAAATAGTAACTAAATACGGAACAAACGAGAAAGATTCCGGCAAGCCCGAAGTTCAGGTTGCAATTCTTACAAAGAGAATAAACGAGCTTCAGGCAGACCATTTTTCATCAAACAAGAAAGACCACCATTCACGCCGCGGATTGCTGAAGATGGTTGGAAAAAGAAGACGTCTTCTGAAGTATCTTGAAAACAAAGATATCGAAAGATACAGGAAGATAATAAAAGAGTTACAAATAAGAAAATAAGCTTATACCGGATAGTCCGGAAGTTAAGCGGAATAATTAAGGAGAATAATTTATAATGACATATTGCAAAGAAATTGAAATTGGCGGGAAGCTATTAAAGATTGAGACCGGCAAACTGGCGAGACAGGCAAATGGATCAATACTAGTAACATATGGTGAAACAGTGGTTCTTTGTACGGCAGTAGCTTCAGAAGAGCCGGTTGAAGGACAGGATTTCTTCCCTCTGCAGGTAGAATACAGAGAAAAAACCGCAGCCGTTGGAAAAATTCCCGGTGGATTTTTCAAACGCGAAGGAAAGCCAAGCGAAAAAGAAGTACTTACTTCAAGATTAATAGACAGACCTATCAGGCCGCTGTTCCCTGACGGTTACAGAAATGAAACTCAGCTGATTTGTTCGGTATATTCATCGGATGCAGAAAATGATGCCGACGTGCTTGCAGCAGTTGGTGCATCTGCAGCTTTAATGGTTTCTGATGTCCCATTCGAAGGACCTATTGGCGAGGTAAGAGTCGGCAGAATAAACGGAGAATACGTAATAAATCCAACTCAAACACAGCTTAAAGACAGTAACATGGACCTTATAGTTGGTGGTACTGAAGATTCCATAGTAATGGTAGAAGGCGAATCACATGAAGCATCTGAAGTTGATTTGATAGATGCTATTAAATTCGGACATGAGCATATAAAGATGATTTGCAAAATGCAGAATGAGCTGAGAGAAGAGTGCGGAAAACCGAAAATGGAAATTGCTAAGCCGGAAGTTAACTCTGCTATTTTTGACGATGTAAAGAATACTATATTTGTAAAGCTGAAAGAACTGCACAGGACAATCTTAACAAAAGAGCAAAGGCATATTCAGAATAAACAACTTTTCGATTTCTTGCAGGAAACACTTAAGGAAAAATACCCCGAACAGGAAAAAGTTATTGCAGAGATATACGGTGACCTTCAATATAATGATATGCGTGAAATGATATTAAGCGAAAGCAGGCGTCTTGACGGAAGAGGCGCAAAGGATATTAGACCCATTACATGTGAAGTCGGTTTTCTTCCAAGGAATCACGGCTCGGCATTGTTTACACGCGGTGAAACACAGAGCTTAACTTCTCTTACACTTGGCACAAAGATGGACGAGCAGATAATAGACGGCTTGCTTCCCGAATCGAAGAAGACGTTCATGCTTCATTACAACTTTCCTCCCTTCTCGGTCGGTGAAACAGGCAGGTTTGGAAATCCCGGCAGAAGAGAAATAGGACACGGGCATCTTGCAGAGCGTTCATTAAAGGTTGTCCTTCCTGATGACGGTGAATTCCCATATACTATCAGGCTTGTATCGGATATACTTGAATCAAACGGTTCATCTTCGATGGCTACAGTTTGTGCAGGTACTCTTGCACTAATGGATGGCGGCGTTGGTATTAAAAAGCCGGTTGCCGGTATTGCAATGGGTCTTATTAAAGAAGAAGACAGGGTTGCAGTTCTATCAGATATACTCGGCAATGAAGACCATCTTGGTGATATGGATTTCAAGGTTTGCGGAACAGCAGACGGAATTACAGGTTTCCAGATGGATATAAAGATTAAAGGAATATCATTTGAGATAATGCAGCAGGCACTTGAGCAGGCAAAAGAAGGAAGACTGCATATACTTAACATAATGAACCAGGCAATCGATGCACCAAGAGGCTCAATATCACAATATGCTCCGCACCTTTATACAATGACAGTACCTGTTGATATGATAGGTGCAGTGATCGGACCGGGCGGAAAATCGATAAGGAATATTATTGAGAAGAGCGGTGCTGAAATTAATATCGAAGATGACGGAACAGTAACTATAGCAGCAGTATCAGGTGAATCAGCCGCAATCGCACGCGAGATGATAGCAAAGATAACTGAAATTCCTGAAAAGGGTAAAATATATACAGGAAAAGTTACCAAGACAACTGACTTTGGTGCTTTTGTTGAAATATTACCCGGTAAAGAAGGACTTCTGCATATTTCACAGATTGATATTAAGAGAGTAAATAAAGTTGAAGATGTATTAAAAAGAGGTGATGAAGTTACCGTAAAGCTTCTTGAAGTAGATAAAGAAACAGGTAAGCTTAGCTTAAGCATAAAAGCACTGATGGAAGGATATGATGAAGAGAAGGAAACAAAGGACAGGGAAAAACGCAACAGCGGAGGCGATGGGCATTCAAGGGAAAGACGTGACCACAGGGGCGGCGGCGAGCATAGGGAAAGAAGAAGAACATAGAAACAGAAAATAATAAATAGAAAAAAGCAGGTTAAGAAATTAATCTGCTTTTTTTGTTTGCTAACCGGACAATTCAAGTACTTATTTAATAGCTTGTGATAAAATCTGTGTTAAACTTTTTTCATTGAAATAGCGTTTAAAATAATGTATATTCATTGTATCTACATAAGGAGAAAATTATGAATGCAATTATAAGAAAATGGGGAAACAGCCTGGCAATCAGAATTCCCAAATCTATTGCTGAAGAAATTCAAATAGATGAAGGTTCGGAGGTTAACCTGAAATTAATAGAGAATAAGCTTGTTATTTCATCTAAAAAGAAAAAAAAATATAATTTAAAAGACCTGGTTTCCAAAATAACAAAAGAAAACAGGCATGGTGAAATTAGTGTAGGTCCACGGGTAGGAAGGGAACTATTATAATGGCAGGGATTTATATACCAGAGAAAGGCGATATTGTTTGGCTTGACTTAGAGCCACATTTGGGACATGAGCAAGGAGGTTTAAGACCTATGGTTGTTCTCTCACCAAAATATTATAATAAGAAAACCATGTTGGCAATTTTTTGTCCTATTACCTCTCAAAGAAAAGGCTATCCATTCGAAGTAAATATACCTGAAGGATTAAAAGTTAAAGGAGTAATATTATCTGATCAAGTGAAAAGCCTGGATTGGGAAAAAAGAAAAATAAAGTATATATGCAAGATTCCAAAAGAAAGTATCGAAGATGTAAAAAATATGGTTGTTGAGTTAATACAATAAAAATTCCTTTTCTCATTAACATTCCGAAAGTTATTAATTCTAATAAACGACCTAACTATTTTTAAAAATCTATTTAATTCCCCTTTTATATTTACCTGTTAATTAATAACTTGTAAATATAAAACTAATCTTTTCCCCCATGAAAAACACATTAATATTAATCATCTTAGTTTCCTTATACATTACTGCATCAAATTTTTTAACCGGCTGCAAAGAAGATACAGTAACTCCGTCGGGAAATAATGACCCGGGTATTTTAAGAACAGATGAGTTTGGGAATGTTCTTGGTGGCGATACAACCGATTGGTGTTTGCAAAAAAGTTCATCCAATGTCTCCTTCGGACCGGCTTATCCCAATCCTTCTATAGGTTCAATGAATCTCAGCTTTTATGTTCCTGCAGATGATACTGTAATGGTATATATATTAAAATCTTCAAATGATACCGCTAAGTACTTCGAAGGTCCCGCAAGAATGGGTACCCATACTTTTATGATAAAGAATACAGGAGAGTATACAAACACATACCAGCGTGTATATTTCAAATCAAAGATGTTTATATCTTCGCAGACCTGCAGGTTTTATGGCGATATAAAGTTTGAAGAATAGAATTATCTCTTGCAAGCAAATCGTATCAGCAGTTAAAAAAATAATCCGGAGATTTAATACGTCACCTTACGCAATTAATGAAAATCTGTCCTGAGCGGAGTCGAAGGACAATAGTTAAGATGAAAACGGAGAACTCCAGGTAATTGATAATAAATGATGTTTGTTTATTGTAAACCCCGGCATTAATTGTTCCTATTGTCCTTCGACTCCGCTCAGGACTAGGTTTGCGAAACGTCACTTAATATTATTTATAATAATAATGTAAGTATCTTTTCTTTTACCTCTTTCAATTGTTTTGCATGTGATATTTTGCATCTTATAAATTTTTGATATTCCATAAATTCATCTGCTTATAACTGCTATAGAGGGATATTCGGTTAATTGAAGTATGCAAGGGGTAATGGAGTAGTTTAAATCCGTGTTGCTTATCAAGATTTTTACAGCATTGAATATATACATGTTAATGCTATTACCCCTTGTCTTTTATATATTTTGATTCCTCTTTCTTTAACTTGACGCCTATGTGCCGGGAGAGGGGGCGTTCTTTACAATTATTGGGCTTAATTAAAATTACAGTTATTAGTAAATTCATAAAAAAATTAACTTATGAACTCACACTGGACATTACAAAATAAAACCGCTCTTGTTACAGGCGGGACAAAAGGTATTGGAAAAGCTATTGCCGAAGAACTGCTCTCTCTTGGTGCTGAAGTATTTACCATTGGAAGAAATGAACAGGATCTAAATGATACAATAATTGAATTTAGCAGCAAGGGATATAAATTATCCGGCAGGATATGCGATGTTACAAACGCTGAGCAGAGAAAAGAATTATTTAATGAAATTGAAAACAGGTGGGGCAAGCTTGATATCCTTATCAATAACGCAGGAAGAAATAACAGGTTAAAAACACTTGATACATCTGAAGATGATTTGAAGGAGCTTGTTGAGCTGAACATGCTTTCCGTTTATGAGATGTGTAAATTATTTCATCCGTTATTGAAAAAATCAGGTGATGCTGCAATTGTAAATATTTCATCTGTTGCGGGAATGGTATCTGTCGGAACGGGCTCTTCTTATGCATTAACTAAAGGCGGAATAAACCAGCTAACAAAATACCTTGCAGTGGAATGGGCAAAAGATAATATAAGGGTAAATGCAATTGCACCCTGGTACATAAGAACATCACTGACCGAGCCGCTGCTAATGAAGGAAGATTATCTTAACAGGGTATTAAGCAGAACTCCGATGAACAGGGTTGGAGAAACCTCCGAAGTAGCATCAGCCGCTGCATTTTTGTGCATGCCCGCTTCATCATATATTACAGGCGAGTGCATTGCTGTTGACGGCGGATTTTTGAAGTATGGATTTAGCATGGAATGAGTTCTTTGAGTCCGTAGAGTTTATAGAGTTCGTTGAGTCGATGATTAAAAAATCTTGAGTCACAGATTAAACAGATTAACCTGATTTGTATAATTACAGAATGCTTGGAGGACAAGGGGTGATTCGTCAATAGATGGAATAATGTTAATTATAGAATAGTTGTAATAATTCGTAAGATTATTAATCATGAATAATCACCCCTTGATTTCAACCCCTGCAGAAATTATAAAGCAAGGGGTGATTTTTCGTTATTAAAGTCTTTCACTTTCAAAAAGATTGTTGGATAAATTTAAAATCATCTTTCCATTGACGAATCACCCCTTGTCCTCTATACATTTTAAACCCCTTGTCCTTTAAATCATTTAATCATAGTAATCATATTAATCTGTGTTAATCTGTGATTCAGACAAAATAAACTGTAATTTTAAAAATCCATTCTATATTTTTGTGAAAACAATAATTAACTAATTAATCTGCAGCAATGAATACAAATATGACTCCTCCAAAAGCAAAAAAAATCCCGGTTGAAATTATTAATCATGATGATGTGCGAATAGACAATTACCAGTGGCTGAAGGATAAAAATAATCCGGAAGTTATTGAGTATCTTAAAGCAGAAAACAATTATACTGAAGCATACATGGAAGATGTTAAGCCGCTTCAGGAAAAAATATACAATGAGACAATAAGCAGAATAAAAGAGGATGATGACTCTGTACCTTATAAAAGAGGTGATTATATGTATTACAATAAGAGAGAAACAGGCAAAGACTATCCTATTTATTTCAGAAAGAAAATCGGTGATGTAAATGAGGAGATGATATTGGATGTAAATAAGATAGCAGAGGAATTACCGTACTGCAGTGTATTCATTGAACCAAGTCCTGATAATAAAATTCTTGTATATGCTGTTGACAGCAAAGGAGACCACTCGCATAAAGTATATTTTAAAAACCTTCAGACAGGTAACATGATTGAAGATACTTTAAAATCTGTTGGCGGTTTGGAGTGGGCAAATGACAGTGAGCACTTATACTATGCTGTTTATGAGAGGGGAAATATGGGAAAGCAGTTTTTCAGGCATTGCATTGGAGAGAAGCAGGAAAATGACAAGCTTTTATTGGAAGAAAAAGATGATAAGTTCTGGATGTATATATCAAAATCGAATTCAAAAAAATATACATTATTGAATTCAGGTTGCTTTACAGAAACTGAAGCATATTATATCGATGCAGATAATCCTGAAAGCGAACCCGTAATAATTGAAAAAAGAACAAAAGATATAAAATTTTCAATAGAACATAACGGAGATTATTTCTACATATTAACAAATTACAATGCTCCAAATTACCGGGTAATGACAGCACCGGTTAATAATCCCGGAATAAAAAACTGGAAGGAATTTATTCCTGAAAAAGAATCCGTTAAGATTGAAGATATGTGGATGTTTAAGGAATACCTTGTTTTAATTGAAAGAGATTACGGGTTGAATAAAATAAAAGTTATTAACCTGAAAAACAACGAATCACATTACGTGGAGTTTCCTGAACCTGTTTACACCATTTACCCTTCTGATAACTATGAGTTTGATACAAAATATATAAGATATACTTACATGTCATTCACCACACCGCTATCGTATTATGACCACGATATGGAAAAGCCGGCAAACTTTCTGCTTAAACAAACCGAAGTGCCCGGCGGATATAATAAGGATGAATATATTACGGAAAGACGCCTTGCACCATCACACGATGGAAAGCTGATACCTGTTTCTTTAGTTTATAAAAAAGGTATTGAGATGAATGGAAAAAATCCGCTTTTCCTTCATTCATACGGTTCATACGGTATAAGTTCCGAAATCTGGTTTTCAGCAGCCCGGCTATCATTGCTTGACAGGGGGTTTATATATGCTGTTGCTCATATAAGAGGCGGGGGCGAACTGGGTGAAAATTGGTATACTGATGGAAAGCTGATGAATAAGAAAAATACATTTAAAGATTTCATAAGCTGTTCTGAATTTCTTATAAAAGAAGGTTATACATATAAAGGAGGTATTGCCGCAATTGGAGCAAGTGCAGGCGGTACTTTGATGGGTGCAGTTACAAACATGAGACCTGACCTGTTCAAGTGCATTATTGCTAAAGTACCTGCTGTGGATATTCTGAATAATTTATTTGACCCAGGTGTTGAAAATTCTGCAGTACATTTTGGCGAGCTTGGCAATCCAAATATTAAAGAGGAATACGATTATCTTAAATCATATTCACCATACGAAAATATTGAAGCAAAAGATTACCCGCAAATACTTCTTACTACAGGCTTAAATGATGCTAATGTACCGTTCTGGGAACCGGCAAAATATACTGCTAAGATGAGGGAGCTTAACCCGGACGGTAATGTTGTTCTGCTCTTAACAGAATTTGATTCGGCTCATTTCGGACCATCCGGAAGATACAACATGTATAAGCAAATGGCATATGAGTTTGCTTTTATATTGAAGAGCTTTGGTGTGATGAGTTCATAAGGTTTATAAGGTTCATAAGGTTTATAAGGTTTATAAGGTTTATAAGGTTTATAAGGTTTATAAGGTTTATAAGGTTTAAGAAATATTGAGGACAAGGGGTGATTCGTTATAAATAACTATGATTTTTTCTTATCCGAAGAATTGGATAAACATTGTAAGATTTGAATACTGAAAAATCACCCCTTGATTTCAACCCATGCGGGAATTATAAAGCAAGGGGTGATTATTCAATAGTAATGTCTTTAAGTATTGAGCAAATTTTTCAAATAAGAAAGATTATGGTTACTTAAAACGAATCACCCCTTGTCCTCGATCTATTTTCACCAACAGGATAAATAATAAAATAGAAATAATGCGACGCTAATAATTGCGGTATATATTTATTGCAGATTGCTCCAGTAAAAATATCCTGAAACTCCCGGAATTTTGACCGGGGAACATGGCAATTTCCTTTTGGTACCGAAAGTGCTCAATTTCCCCCGGTATTACAGCAAAAATCCTGCTGCACAATATAATTTTACATAAAAATCTTCTTAAAATACCATCAATATTTACTAATATCTTATAATTAATATATAATAAAAGCACTTACGGAGTTTTTAATTGTTAAAATTTACCTTAAAACCTCAAAATTGATTCAAAATCAGCAAAAAAATAATTAGCACATGTGTCTAATGGAAAAGTGTATGCAATGTACCCAAATGTATATTTTCGGGATTAATTATGTCGTCATATTATCTGTATATTTTGCAAATTTAAAGCAGTGTTTTTCCTGCAATCTGTCCGAAGGATGCCTGTGGCATAATCTACAATCTCTAATCTGTAATCTCTAATCTTTAATCCTTATATTTGTAAATGAACTTTTCCTACCTTGATATAATAATAATAATCGTTTACCTGATTGGTGTTGCTGCTTTCGGAATAATAAAAGGCGGTAAACAAAAAACAGCTAAAGATTATTTTCTCAGCGAAAAAGCCATTCCCTGGTGGGCTGTGTGCTTTGCTGTTGTTGCAACCGAAACAAGTGCATTAACATTTATCAGCATACCCGGTGTTGCATATGTTGGCAATCTGAATTTCCTTCAGATTGCAATCGGGTATATACTCGGAAGATTTGTTGTAAGCTATTTTCTTCTTCCAAAATATTTTGAAGGCGAACTGCTTACTGCCTATGCGTATCTTGAAAGAAGATTCGGTGCAAAGACAAAAAATATAGCTTCAAGTGTTTTTATGGTAACGCGTGTATTTGCAGATGGTGTCAGGTTGTTTGCAACTGCAATTCCTATTGCAATAATATTTAAAGGATATAATGTATTTGTTGGAGTACCCGATTGGCAGATATATTCTATCTCCATTATACTCATGGCGGCAGTTACCCTTGTATATACATACATTGGCGGTGTGCGTGCTGTTATATGGACAGATGTAATCCAGATGTTCATTTATATTGGCGGTGGAATACTTGCATTAATTATTTTGAGCGGCGTACTTCCAATAAGCTTCCCAGAATCTATTTCACAGCTTACGGATAAAGGCAAACTGGATTTTCTGAACTTCTACTGGGCTGGTGATTTCTTCAATAAACCGTATACGCTTTTCGCAAGTGTGCTTGGCGGTATGTTCCTTTCAATGGCATCACACGGCACAGACCAGTTGATTGTGCAAAGATTGCTTACAACAGAATCATTAAAGAAAGCTCAGCGTGCACTTATTACCAGCGGATTTATTGTGTTCGTTCAGTTTGCATTGTTTTTGTTTGTTGGTGCATTGCTCTATATATTCTTTAATGGCAGGGTAATGAAATCGGATGAAGTCTTTCCGACCTTCATAATCAATCACATGCCAAGCGGAATATCAGGATTTATCATTGCGGGATTGCTTGCGGCTGCTATGTCAACCTTATCCGGCTCTATATCAGCTTTATCGTCAACACTGGTTAGCGATATATACAAACCGTACTGGGGAAAAAATAAAACAGGTGAACAATTGCTTGGTGTTTCACGCTTTGTTTCGTTGTTATGGGCAGGTGTATTGATTTTATCTGCATTCTTATTTATGAATTCAAACAAAGCAGTAGTTGAGCTTGGGCTTTCAATAGCTTCATTCACATACGGCGGATTGCTGGGAACATTTCTGCTTGGAATATTTTTTAAGAAGGTGAGGCAAACCGATGCAATCATAGGCTTTGCTGCCGGTATTATTGGAATGATATTTATTATATATTTCACAAATATTGCATGGACGTGGTACACGATAATCGGAGTTGGCTTTACTTTAATAGCTGCAAACATTTCAAATTTATTTACTAAAAGTCATGAATAAATTTTCATTTAATATTTTTTTAATATCATTTGTTTTTATAACAGTATTTTCTTCTGCAGGATTCACATACTTCTCATGCGGCAAAAATGTATCGAATGATAAAAATGCAGCAAGCGAAAAAAATATCTCAGGCAGTAAAAGCTTAACGGATGAAAAATACAGTATTACACACGAGACTATGTATGACTCAAGTGCCAAATATAATTATGTTGTTAACGTGAAGTACCCGCAGATAAAAGGTTTTACAAACAAAGAAACCGAAGACAATTTTAATAAATACATTAAAGAATTTGTTACAGACCATGTTGATACATTTAAAAATGAAATGATATCATGGGAAAATCCCGGAGTGGATTACCAGAGTGCTTATGAAATAGCCGATACAATTTTCTACATGACAAACGATGTGATAAGCATCCGTCTTGATGGTTATACAATGTTTGCCGGTGCGGCACACCCCAATACATTCTTTTATTCAATAAATTATGATTTAAAAAACAATAAGGTCATAAAGCTCTCATCATTATTTGACGGAAGCTATATGAAAGTAATATCGGATTACTGCATTAAAGAGCTGAAAAAGCAGATAGAGGAATACGAGCAGAACCCCGATCTTCGCTGGATAAAAGAGGGTGCGGGACCAAAGAAGGAAAATTATTCCGTGTTCAATTTCACAAGCGACAAGTTTGTAGTAACATTTCCTGCATACCAGGTAGCATCATATGCAGAAGGACCGAAGGAAGTTGTAATACCGCTGAGTGTATTAGCTGATGTGATGAAGAAGGATGGTGCATTAGGTAAATAATGTATAGAGTTTGTTGAGTGTATGGAGTGTCCGGCAATTGCCGGATTACTGCGTACTTACAAACCGGTGCAAGTGTATTAACGCTAATATTTTTCCGTTACCGGGCTCTTGACTGGTAACGTTTTTTTATGTTTATTAGATTAATATAGGTCACCTTACGCAAAAATCAAGAAACTATACAATTCAGTCCTGAGTCCCGAGTACTCGGGAAAGGACAATAGTAAAGAAGATACGGATAATCTCTGATAGCTGATAATACAGGATTTATATTCACCAAAATATTTCGAATCATTATTACTATTGTCCTTCGACTCCACTCAGGACTGAATTTATCGAAATTGCGTAAGGTGAGTAATATAGGTCTAAACTTCTTTCCATTCAGAGAATCTTTCCAATTCCATTAAACCTTTTCAACTGTGTATTGTCATACAGATACAAACAGGTAGGGAACATAAATTTTTTTATTAACATACAAAGGGAGATTTGAAATGAAAACAGCGAAATCTATAAGAAATTTACTAATTTTGATGGCTGTGGCGTTATTTGCATTTTATATTGCAGGCTGCGGCGAATCAGTATCAACAGGCGAACAGACAGATGATGAATATTTAATGGAAGTTGTAAAAAAAGGTGTAAATGCACAGGATGAAGACGATTTGCTTGCTGCTGACACAAGCGCTCTTAACGACGGCGGTGCTATTGATAATGGACCGGGCGGCGGAGATACACCAATTGATTCATTATTAAAATGGGGCAGAAAAATATTAAACGTCAATGTTAACCTGAATATTACTACCGAAGGCGACACAACCAAGACAGTTATAGTAACAAAAACCATCACAGGAAATTTTATAATTCTTGGAATCGTTGGCGGTGTGCAGGATACAATTATAAAACCGTATACCGAAGTAATTACAAGAAACGTTGAGTTCAAAAGGATTGGGCATGGTCCAAGACCCAGAAGCAACTGGAAGCTTTATAAAGTATCGATGGCAGACGGCAAAACCACAGCTCCGCAGGTAGGCACAGATTATGTTGAAATGAACAAGGTTGAAGTATATGTTGATAATGTATTAAAATATACATTTGAAGGACCGGATTTCACGGAGAATGTATTCACAACAAGAAGGTTTGGCGGAGAAATTCCGAATGTAAATGCAAATGACCAGGTAAAATTAATAGTATATACATACTCAACACAACCGGAGCCGGATATAGTAACATGGCATTGGGCAAAAAATGCATTCGGTTTCCACAGAGTACCGTTTGAAATGACATCAAATACTCCAAGCGGCTCAGGATGGGTAAGAACATATGAGAAGACATTCACAGTGTACGGTGCACATTTACCGGGAAGAAAGTTCAATGGATTCATCAGTGCATCAACACATAAATCGTTGTACGATGATTCACCGACAGAATTTGCATCAGATTTAGTCGGCATACCTTACAGAGTAGAGCATTAGACTTAAAATCATATTGCATCCTTAATTAAGGACTATATAGTAAACCCTCCAATCCCCCGGAGGGTTTTTTTATTTCCCGCTAAAATTAGTCAAAGTCAACAATTATACCGTAAAAACAGTAATTTAGTTTAAATAAGGAATATACTACTTTTAAGTTATTTCATATGACGTATGTAAGTAGCTATTTTTGTTATTGTTAACGATCTGCTGAAAAACCACTCCTTTTCGCAATAATTTAGCAGGAAATAAGAATTTTTTAATAATTTTTAAAAATTTAAATGAAAATACAAAGAATTAAATTTGAACTGATTCTACTACTATTTGCAGGATTATTCACTTTAGCTATTTCCGGATGCGGCGAAAATCCTACAACTGAAGGAAACCAATCTGATAATGAATATTTGCTTGAGCTTATTAGCCAGGGATTGCACAGCAGTTATCAAAACGATGAAGACCTGATGACACATGAATCAAATGATCTTGACGACAGCGGCGCAGTTGGCAATGATAACTACGATAACACGATTGACTCTTTGTATAAATGGGGCAGGAAAGTTATCGATGTAAATGTAAATTTGAATATTGCTGATGATGGCGACAGCTTAAAAAAGGTTAATATTACCAGAACGATAAATGGCAATTTCATTATCATTGCAAATGTTAATGGTGTATTGGATACTATAGTAAAGCCGTATACTGAGGTAATAAAAAGATATGCAGTGTTTAAAAGAATATCACACTCTAACAGACCAAGATACAATTGGCAGCTTTGTAAGATTTCAATTGCAGATGGACAGACAACCGCACCTCAAACCGGTACGGATTTTGTTGAGATAAACAAGGTTGAAGTATATGTAGGTAATGTTTTGAAATATATATTCACCGGCCCTGATTTCACACAGAATATATTCAGAACAAGGAATTATGACAGCCAGATACCTCTGGTAAATACAGGTGACCAGGTAAAAATAAAAGTATACACATTCTCAAAACAATCTGATAATGATATAGTATCATGGCACTGGGCAAAAAATGACCAGGGATTACACAGGCTACCGTTTGTTATGATTTCAAGTACGCCAGGCGGCAGCGGATGGAACAGGGTATATGAAAGAACATTTACTATCTATAATAATCATATTATAGGAAGGTTCAACGGCTTTATCAGTGCTGCAACCCGTAAATCGCTTTTTGATGATTCACCTTCAGAGTTTGCAACTGACCTTGTTGGAATACCATATGCAGTAGCACCGTAAGAGTGTTCCTTAAATACAACGTCTCTTATTTTTTAAGAGAGACCACAATAGAAAAAAGGACTGACTGAAAAGCCGGTCCTTTTTCTTTTATATTAATACAAAATATGCGACAGTTAACGGGTGAGGAAAATTTTCAATTATGCCCATCTACAACTACTATACCAAAATGCTTAAAAATATAACAAGGATTTGCCTTCACTATTATCGCTAACTGTTTAGTAGAATTCCGTTTTATTGCGATTCCAGTTCATAATCGCCATTTTTGAGCTAAATTTTAACCAAAAAGTTGGCTGTAACCGCTTATATTATATATAACTTAACCCAAAACATGCAAAACGTGATAGTGTTGGGAAAGATTGAGATGGATTGTATTG
>RPQH01000018.1 GCA_003820375.1 Ignavibacteriota bacterium | reverse complement strand
AGGTTGGAAGGTTGGAAGGTTGGAAGGTTGGAAGGTTGGAAGGTTGGAAGGTTGGAAGGTTGGAAGGTTGGAAGGTTGGAAGGTTGGAAGGTTGGAAGGTTGGAAGGTTGGAAGGTTAATCTAAACCTCTCTTTCCCAAATTTCTATTTGGGAAAGTATTGGATTTGCAATTGAAAAATTAACTTTAATTCAAGAAACCTACTTTCCCAAATAGAAATTTGGGAAAGAGAGAGAAAGAAGCAAACTTAACAAACTTAAAGAACTTAAAGAACTCTATGGAAACATTTTGGTACATAGCTTTAGCATTCATGATAATAATGTATGTTGTGCTAGACGGGTTTGACCTCGGAGCAGGAATCATACATTTATCTGCTGCAAAAAATGATAATGAAAGAAGAACCATCATTAATTCAATCGGACCGTTATGGGATGGAAATGAAGTTTGGCTTATAGCAGCGGGCGGTACTTTATTCTTTGCTTTTCCTTTATTATATGCATCAAGCTTCAGCGGGTTCTACCTTCCATTGATAATGGTGCTTTGGCTTTTAATCGGACGTGCACTTGGGATTGAATTGCGGAAACATGTTGATAATCCTCTCTGGAAATCTTTCTGGGATGCAATGTTCTTCCTGTCAAGTTTGCTGCTGGTGATAATATTCGGGGCGGCACTTGGGAATCTTGTTCGCGGTGTTCCGCTTGATGAGCATGGGTTTTTTTTTGAACCGCTCTGGACAACCTTTACCGTTGTTCCAAATGCAGGTATCCTGGATTGGTTTACTGTGCTTATGGGAATAGTTGCGCTCTTTACCCTTACTGCTCACGGTTCAAACTTTATTGCAATGAAAACCGAAAATGGCTTGCAGCAAAAAGCAAGAAGATATTCATCAATTTCAAACTGGGGTGTTTTGCTTACTTCAATTGCCGCACTAATTTCTGTTTCAGTTATTAGACCTGAAGTTTGGAACAACTATTCAATCCATATCTGGGGCTATATCTTCCCTATAACCGGACTTGCAGGTTTAGCAGGGATGGTCTATTACAGGTTTAAACAAAATGATTACCGTGCATTTCTTTCTTCTGCCATGTTTATTATTGGAATGTTATCAGCCACAGCTTTCGGATTATATCCGAATGTACTTTCTGCATCAACTGACCCAAAGAATAGCTTAACAATTTATAATGCCAGCACAGGCCAGCACGGTTTACAGATTGGATTAATATGGTGGATAATCGGAATCATCCTTGCCATAGGGTATTTCATATATCTGTTTTACATTTTCAGAGGAAAAGTAAAAGTAACGGGAGAATCGTACTGAATCATCACTTAATAATGATTAGAATTTTTTATAAGATTTCAGTTTATGACTTCACTCCTATCTTAAAAGTTATATAATAACTATATGCTTTATCTAAAATCAAAAAGCCGTTTCATCAACGGCTTTTTGTTATATTAAAAAATTATCTTTTTACTTTATCAGCATCATTTTTTTAACATCCCTGAAATCTCCTGCACTAATTTCATAGAAATATACACCCGAAGCAATATTTTCAGCGTTCCAGCTTATTGTGTGCTTTCCTGAATTGAAATTACCTTTTGCAAGAATTTCAACTTCTCTTCCTATTATATCATAAATCCTTATTGTAACATCCGATTTCACCGGTAAATCAAAATTAATTGTAGTTACAGGATTGAACGGATTAGGATAGTTCTGGTATAGCCTGAATTCTTCAGGAATTTTATTATTGTTATTACTGATGCCTATAGGATTATCAGGCCCGCCTGAGAAACATTTTAATCTTCCGTCTCTGCTTCCGGCTACCATTTCCATAGTTCCATTGCCTGTGTGCTGGTCAATGCTGTTCAATGCAATAACCCTGTCACCTCTTTGCTGAATTGTCGTTCCGAATTCATACTGGAATAAAGTCGAACCGTCCTTACCGTTTATTATAACAAATTCAGCCGGCTCTTGTGTGATAACAGCAATGTCCTGTATCGGATCCCTGTTTATATCACCGATATTATCTATGCCGCGGGTATAGTCAAAACCAAGCGGAGCTGACCATATAATTGTTCCCAACTTTGAATCCAATCTATATAATGAGACCGGCCCTGATGTTGACAGGTCTATATATCCGTCTTTATCCTTATCATCAAGCTTTATAATCTTTCCGTTATTGCTTGCACCAAGTGAAGCGTTCCAGATACTTGTGCCGTTATTTCCTGATAGGGCAGTCAAGTTGCCGTTAAAACCTATCTGGCATACTATATCAACAATACCGTCACTGTTAATATCAGGTATATCTTTTAAGCTCCATGCTGCATTATATGTGCCGCTTGCAAGGTAACTCCATAAATTAGCTCCGGAATTATTAAATCCATAGATGTTGTAAGGACCGCCGTCAAAGCTTGTTCCGATAGCACCGCCCCAGGGAGCAGTTGTTATGTCATAAGTGAAATCGCTGGTCTGTATTGAATTAAACAACACCTGTCCGTTTAAGCCATTTACACAAATTGCGGCATGCCTTCCCTGTCCTTCACCTGACCCGCTGGCTGATACAAGTACATCTACCCTGCCGTCATTATTGTAATCTTTGTCTGTTCTCAATCCCATGATGTCACCATCGGAATATGTGGTAGGACTCCCGTATTCCCATAATTTTTCTCCTGTTTTTCCGGATAAAGCATATACCATCTCATTGCCGCCGCCGCAGCCAACAACTACTTCATCAATTCCGTCATTGTTAATATCAGGCATTGTTGCCATTGCATCTTCCCAATCAACTGACCCGGTGTTGTATGATCCATTGTATGTACTAAATTTCCACAATGTATCTGATGTAACAGAAGAGTTACCGTTATAGCAAATTGTCCAGTAATTTTCCGTAGCTACAATTACATCATTAATTCCATCACCGTTTACATCACCGATGCGTTTAATGCTCTTGGGCTGGTAGTCCTGAGACGATGTGCCCGGGTTAGCGGGAATATTTCCTTCCCAGAATATTTCTCCCAGTTCCGTCAGGTTATTTTGCCCTGTACCTGATAAAATAATTTTACCTGCCGCGGGATTTATAGAATTTGAATTTATTATTGCCGAATCATTAAACGTATTTGCATCGTTTGGATTAAACCAGATTCTTAATGTTCTTGTTCTTTGTGTATCAATTGTTATAGGGAATGTTACATTTGTGTTATCAAGAAAGAATCTCTGTCCTGAAAAATTAAATGAATTAATAACCAGCGGCTGTGTTCCCCTATTCTGTATGCTGAATGTAAATCCGCTAAGCGAGTTTATTCTTCTTGTATTATAATTAAAATTGGATGATGATAAATATAAGAAGCTTCCGTTTTCAACTCCCTTTCCTTTTAATATGACTGTCTTCAAAGGATTAGCCGCATCATTGCTTGCAATTCTGAGTTCACCGGAAGTTGTATCAAAAACATTTGGTGTAAATCCCAATGAATAGTTTTTCGATTGTCCTGCATTTATTGTATCTGGTAATGCATTAGGTGAAATACTGAACCTTGGATTTGTCATCGTTAACCCGCTTATAATTAATTTAGCGGTACCGATGTTATTAATAGTAAGGTTCTGGTTACCTGTTTGTCCTATTATTACATTGCCAAAATTTATTGTGTTAGCTGATGTAGTAATTTGGGGACTGCCCTGTCCTGTAATAGAATATTTATACAAAGTACGGTAAGCGTTTACATTATTACCAACACGCTGTGCTATAAGCCATAAATTCTGGTTATCCCAGTATAAACCGCGCGGGTCACAATCATTGTCTGGGTCAGGTACTGCAAATGAGAACAATGTATCTCCAACAGCTTTTCTGTATGCATAAATTCTTTCCGCATCTTGCTGGAAATTATCTGTAACATAAAATATCGTATCACCTTTAACAGCAATACCCTGAACCTGTCTTCCTCTCAATGGGATAGTATCAACCAATGTTTTTGTTGTCAGGTTCATTTTATATGCATAAGCAAAAGGATAAGAGGTAAAATCAGGGTAATAAACGGCAAACCATAAATTATTTCCGTCAAGTGCAATACCTCCAATACCGCCTGCATAATTGCCTGTAAGTATACTATCAATTTTTACACCGGAAGTGTTTAGTTTGTAAATTCTTCCGCCGTTTGTTCTGTAGTCTTCCGCAACCCAGAACCCTGTTCCGTCCCAGGCAAGGCCATGATTAAAATCCACAACTGTGGCCAGACTATCTTTTATTATTCCTGTTTTTGTAACCTTATATAGCTTACCTGCATTATCCGAACCAATCCAGAGCGTATCACTTTTTTGAGTAACACCCCAAAATGCATTATAAGTTGAATTAGCCGAAAAAGGATATGATGCAACTAAGGTTTGTGAAATAAATGAAGCTTGTGAAATAAAGACAATTAAAAAAAGTAGTTTTAAAGTAAATTTTTGCATTACTGTTCTCCTGATATTTTTGTAATAATAAGAACGATTACGCTAAATTAAAATGGAAAAAATAAACGATAAATGGATTAGAGAAATTTAGCCTTATTAATTCACCTTACGCAAAAATCAAGAAACTATACATTTCAGTCCTGAGTCCCGAGTACTCGGGACTCAGGACTGAATTTACCGAAAGTACGTAAGGTGAATTATTAATACTCACTTTTCTCATAATTTGTCGAAATGTTATTTAATACTTTCCTGTATTGTTTCCACTGCGGTATAAACATATCCATGTATGCTTTAAAACGCTCGTTATGCCGCCGTTCTAACAGATGTACCATTTCATGTACAATAAGGTATTCGATACAATGAACCGGCTTCTTTGCAAGCTCAAGATTTAACCAAATCCTTTTTGCTTTCGTATTGCATGTTCCCCATTTTGTCTTCATTTTCTTTATACGGACTTCATTTACACAAACGTTCATCTTTTTCTCCCACTTATCAATAAACTGTGGGGCTAATTCAATTAGCTGCTTCCTGTACCAGCTCTCAAGTATTGCCTGCCGCTGCAGTTTGGTTGAGTTTTTACGTGTAAATAGTTCGATAGTATCATGGTTCAGGATTACCTTGGGATGTGAGTTCTGTTCTGTTACATTCAACAAATAGCATTTGCCTAAATAGAGATGGTTCTCGGGATTAAGGTATTCCTGCGGGATTTCCCTTCGATGATTCTGAATTCTTTTCTGATGCTTTTTTATCCACTCTACCTTTGATACAGCAAATGACCGTATCGATTCAAGCTTCATTCTTCGCGGAGCGGAAATTCTAACGCTTCCTAAAGGCGGGTGTACACTTAGATGAAGATTCTTAATTCTTTTATGAGTTACATCTATTATTATATCACTTACTACTATTTTATATTGCTCTATGCTCAAATTTATTTAATATTCTCAATAAGATTTATCAACTTCCAACGCTGATGATTCATTCTGACCAGGATTATTAATGCATTAACACCCACGAGGTCTCGGGGCAAGCGGTTAATGCACTCCACACATTCTATGCACTCCACAGACTCTATGCACTCCATACACTCCACACACTCTATGCACTCCACACATTCTATGCACTCCACAGACTCTATGCACTCCATACATTCCACACATTCTATACACTCCACACACTCTATGCACTCCACACACTCTATTTAAAAATGCTGTTCAAATAGAGATAGATATATACTGCAGGTACTGCAAATAAGATGCTGTCAAATCTATCGAGAAAACCGCCGTGTCCCGGAATTAACTGTGATGAATCTTTTATTTTCACCCACCGTTTAAGCTGAGATTCAAACAAATCCCCCAGCTGTGCTGAAACCCCGACTATCAATGCGGCGGCAATAAAATGTGTAAGCTTCATTTGCGGATAATATATGTAATGAATTACTATGCCGGTTATTATTGTAAATATAAATCCAAAAATTGAACCTTCCCAGGTTTTTTTCGGGCTGATTCTCTCGGCAAGCTTATGTTTACCGAAAGTCCTGCCGCCGAAATATGCGAATGTATCTGATGCCCAAACCATTGCCATTATTAATATTGCATAATTAACAATATTATTAGAAATGAATGCACTTGAATCCATTAAGCTTAACAACCCAAAAGGAGTCGAAATGTAAACAATAGACAGCATCCATGTTCCGATAGCTTCAAAATGCTTATCGGTTTTAAAAACCTCATCTGCCGTAAGGTAAAGGAACATTAGGAAATACAGAATAAGTACATAATTAAATTTCTGGAAATAAAAACATACCACTATCAATGAACTAATGATAAGGAAGACTATCTTATGAAAGGAAAAGCCGCCTGCCCACTTTGTGATAATCGAAGGTGTTTTTTTCGGTCTTTCGAACAGGTTATAAAACTCATTCATGCATAAAAAAGAAACAATGACACAAAATATAAGAAACGGAATATTCCCGATGACTGCAAGAGCTATGACCAGCGGAATTCCAATAATGCCGACTATTATTCTGACTGCCGTGTTACTCAATTTCTTCAGGTGATATTTGAGGTTTAACTCTGAATCTGTAATAAACCAATAATATAATTACAAATAAGACTAATGAAACAACACCCGATATTGCCGTATTAATTGTTTCCGAATTTGCAATATGCGGAGTATCAAATTCATCTTTTCCGAATTTAAATATATAAAATGCAGCAAAAAAATTATTGAAGAAATGACAAACCATGCCCGTAAAAATACTATTGGAATAATAAACAACAAATCCAAGGAAAAAACCAAGAAGCATTAAAGGAACAAAGTTAAGCGGCTGAAAATGATACATAGCAAATAAGAATCCCGATAGAAATATTGCAATAGAGGGCCTAGAAGCTTTTTCAAGATTTTTTAAAACAAATCCTCGGAATAATATCTCTTCACTAATTGCAGGTGTAACAGCTATTACAAGTACAACAACCGCAAATTCAACTGATGAATACGATGTGACTATTTTCATAGTAGCGGCATCTATCAGTTCAAAAGCTTCTTTAAATTCTTTAAAGACAGAATTAAAAAACGGTAAATTATTAAGCACAAAATCCTGCAGATGCAAATATCCCTGAAGTGCCGGCTGTATTAATATAATTCCAAATATGGATAACATTAATAGAAACGGCGGCGGAGCATTTAAGCGGAACGTTTCCTTTAATTTTGGAGTCCTCAGGCGGGTAAGGAAAATAGTTGGAGTAAGCATGAACATAAAGTGCCCAAACATCAGCATAATTCTCGTTAATTCAACATTTGTATCAGGCGATGCAGCCCCTGCCAAATAAGCCATCATTCCGCCTATAACCTGGTATAAAAAAAACACAATGACAAGGACAAGTATTACATAACTAAACGGACTTAAACTTGCTATCCAGCTATGCTTCGGCTCGTTATTATTATCTTCACGGTTATTAAAATCCAACAGCGCTTATTATTAAATTTTACAAATATATGGATTTGTATAATGAGTTATAACCCAACACAATATCTCTTAATATATAATATGATTATCAGATTTATCAGATTTATCAGATACAAGTTTCCACGGGTTAAAGCCAGTGGTTACTCATTATGAAGATATGATAAGCAAAGCGTGGTATATCTCAATTCAGATAAGTAACATTTGTGAACTTTTTATTCTTCCTGCCTGCTGCAGTTTTACCTGGCTTTGACAGGCAGGTATGAACTTTGTGCTGCATTTCCAATCTTATAAATCCGATAAAACAACCTGGTATTAAGCGAGACAAGTCTTGTAAGAGATTTATTTTGCGGAACCACACTGATTCATATGTGTTTTCTATATGTAGTAAGAAAATGACTTGTAGTGAGTATTTGATGAATTAAAGAGGTAAACGTATGAAAACTATTAAGATAATTATGAATTTGAGATACAAATTACTTGTATTATTTGTAATCTTAACAGCGTCAATATTTCCGGTAAATCTTCAGTCTCAAGACCAGACAAATGCCCGCGGAAAAGGAATGTCTAACGCATCAATGGTAACTTCATTCGGCATTGATGCTTTTGGTATAAATCCCGCAAACTATTATTATAACAAGTATTCAACAATAAAAAAGCCGGATAAAAAAACTTCTGTTAAGATGAAAAAGCCGCAGTTCGAAATATCAATATTCTCTGCCGGTGCATCGCTGGGAAGCAATGCTGACTTTAATTTTTATGAAAGATACAGCGACTTAATATCGTTGAACCGTGAAAACCTTGTCAGCACATTTACCGATGTAAATAAACTCAGAGAATTTACTGAAAATATACTTCCTGAAGAAAAAGCGGATGTAGGTTTTGATGTCGATGTAAAATGGTTATCCGTGAACGCTGTTATGCCGCAGGTTGGAGCATTGAACTTTTCTATATCAGATAAAATTGCTCTAAGCACTTTTATTCCCGGTAAGGAGCAAACTGTTCCTTCTACATACAATGTAATACTTGACCCGTTGACAGGCCGTGCCTCGCTGACAGATGTAGAGCTTCATCAGGAAGAAGCTCAATCCTCGTGGATAAGAAAATATTCACTTGGAGCTTCTAAAGTATTCGAATCAAAAAAAGGAACAATCAGAAGCTTCACATTTGGATTTGCAGGAGCACTTGTACATGGCTTTGGCGATATACATGCATATAAATCCGATTTCAGTTTAAGTACACATGGAATTAGTTATGATGAAAACGGTGTGCATGTTGATAGTGTAACAGGTATGCAAAATTTCAACACGCAAACATCGCTTACAGATTATTTCAAGGATTTTGCAGGAAATCCGTCTTCAACCCGCTTTACATTATTTCCAGAGCCGGCAGGTGTTGGATACAGTATTGATTTTGGATTTGGAATGCAGATTGGAAATTATGTCAGGATTGCCGCAAGTGTTACCGATTATGGAAAAGTAAAATGGACTAAAAATGTATTCAGTAATTTTGACCGAGGTACTTTTGCATACAGGAATTTTTACCTAAACAACAATGACCCAACATATGCACAGTTTATAGATGACCTGAAAGGATCCGGCTCAAGAAATACTACAGATCATTACTGGACAGATATGCCCACAAAATTCAGGGCGGGAATCTCATACCAGCCATCAGATAAATTTTTGATGGAGATTGATTGGGTGAAAGGAAATAATAATCAGCCCGGAAACAGTACTGACCATATTGTATCCCTGGGTTCAGAATACACACCTGTTGAATTTATGTCTTTAAGGGCGGGAACATCTATTGGCGGTCCTGCAAAAATAATTTTCGGACTTGGTGTTGGCTTTAAAACTCCTGTCTTTTCAATTGACCTTGCTGCTAATGCAATTAATCAGATGATAAGAAACAGCAGGTATTCATTTTCTGTATCAGGAAAGCTGCTGTTTTAGGCGGAATGGTTTAAGGTTGGTCCCGCTAAAGCGGGATTTCGATAAAAGCTCATAAAGTTGCAACGTTGAAAGTTTAAAAAGCAGGTTAAGAAATTGACCTGCTTTTTTTATTACCTCACCTCCAACCCCCTCTCCACTTGGATAGGGGGAGACACTTTTTATTTTTATTCTATTTTTTTAGATCTTTAATATATCTTAACTCCCCTCTCCATGCTGAGTTTGCGAAGTCCCGCTCTGCGTGGATGGTGAGCGGGATTGGAGTGAGGTTCAGTACTGTCAGTGCCTGATAATTACAGTCAGGGGAAAGCCCTTCCAATAGTTGAATATTTATATAAATTTCAGTAAGTTATATATAAATATAAACGCTATTTGAAGCATTTTACAGCTTTTTTATTATTAATATCATTATTTACCATTAATTCATTTGCCGATGACCGTTCCAATGCAAGGAACATGGGAATGTCCTCATCCGGCATGGTTTCTTCATTTGGGATAGATGCTTACGGTATTAATCCTGCTAACTTTTACTCAAATAAAAAACTCCTTTTCGATATTTCACAGTTCACAAGTGCATCTCAGCTAAAAATAAAAGAAAAAAAGACAGAAAAACCCTATTGGAGTGTTTCGCTTTTATCGGTTGGCGGTGGTTACGGCTGTGATTCAAATATAGAATTCTATCAAAAATATATCAATTACCTTGCTATAAACAGGGAAACTTTCGCCAAGCTTTTCACCGATATTGACGCTGTTCTCAGGTTCAGGGATTCTATTTTACCCAATGAAAGAACCGATGTAAATTATGACCTAGAATTAAAATGGCTGTCGGTAAATTTAACTTTCCCGCATTTTGGAGCTTTAAACTTCACCATTTCAGATAAAGTTGGTTTGAACACTGATGCCTACAGCAGGGATGAATATATGCCGCTCACATTCAACGTAGCTATTCATAACTCAAACTTTTACGATATTACAAATGTTGAAATGCATCAGGCTGAAGCTGTTGCATGGTGGATTAGAAAATATAATATTGGCTTCTCAAAAGTTTTTCAATTTAAAAAAGGTTTAATTAAAAATTTATCTATAGGTTTATCAGGAGGTCTGGTACACGGGTTTGGAAACCTTATAACTTATAAATCCGACCTCTACATTAATACCTACGGTATAAGCAGGAATAACAATATATCACATGTTGACAGCGTTAAAGGCATTCAGAATTTCAACGCTAAATCTGCTATCACTGATTTTTTCACAAACTATAAAGACGGTGCAAAATCTCATTTTACTTTCTTCCCCAAACCCGCCGGTAAAGGATACTCTTTTGATTTCGGGATTAATATTCAATTCAGTGACAAGTTAAGTATTGCCGCAAGTATTACTGAACTTGGGAGAATTAAATGGGATTATAATTCTTTTATCAGCTACGATAATGAAGAATTTTATTATAAAGATTTTAATGTCAGAACCGAAGACAGTACCTATAACAAGCTGGTTAATAACCTGAACGGTACTGAGACCAGAGATACAAAAACACCTTATTATACAGAAATGCCTTTGAAATTCCGTGCAGGTATTTCGTATCAGCCTTCAGATAAATTATTATTTGAGTTTAACTGGGTTAAAGGTAATAACAATTTACCAAGCAATACAACCCGCCATATAATATCTTTGGGTACAGAGTATATACCTGCTAACGTAATTCCATTAAGAGCCGGTATCAGCTATGGCGGACCGGAAGAGTTCAGGTTTTCTTTAGGTGCAGGATTAAGATTCAGAACTTTTTCAATCGATGTTGCCGCAAGCGGAATAAATCAAATAATACGCAATAACCGGATTGCATTTTCTGTTTCCAGCCGGTTAATGTTTTGATATTTGTTCTTTTAAGATTAAGGAATATAGTATTCAGCAAAATCCGAGAATATGTTTTACAAATAAAACCTTCGGATTATTTTGGATTTTGTCCTCACCCCCCTGACCCCCTCTCCTATGATACATGAGAGGAGAGGGGGGGGTACTCGAAACTCTTTTTTCTATAGATAATTTGTATTGTATTTCTCCCCCTCTCCTTACACCTTTCATAGGAGAGGGGGTCAGGGGGGTGAGGAAAAAGATCGCAATGAATGTATAAATATTTATTAATAAACAAAACTAGCATTCATAAATACATTTGAATATTAACAATTAAAAAATAGCGATTTAGATTACAACATTTGTTTGATTATTCTTTTTAAATTCAGTATGTTAAAGCAATTAAATTATTTGAAATATACACTTCTAATATTTATTTTACTTTCAGGGTTTTTTAAAATCCAAACGTTTGCAGATGACCGTTCCAATGCAAGAGGTGTGGGAATGTCAAACTCTGCAATGCTATCTTCATTTGGAATAAATGCTTATGGCATCAATCCTGCCAATTATTATTATAATAAATACAGCAATAGAGATACCGTGAAGATTAAAATAGCCGGTAACAAATTAAAAAAGCCATACTGGGATGTATCGGTTTTTTCTCTCGGCGGGGCGTACGGATGTGATTCAAACATAAATTTTTATAATAAGTATTTAAGCTATCTTTCTATTAACAGGGAAACATTTATTAATACATTTACTGATATAACGAGCGTATTGAATTTCAGGCAAAATGTTTTACCTAATAAAAGAACGGATGTAAATTACGATTTCGAGCTGAAATGGTTCTCAATAAATTTTATTATTCCGAAGTCAGTTGCAATAAATTTTACAATTGCGGATAAAGTAGGATTAAATACCGAATCCAACAGCAGGGATGAATACCTCCCTTTGAACTTTTACCTGGAGATACTGGACAGCGGGAAGCAAAATTTAACCAATGTTGAAATCCATCAATCCGAAGCAATTGCATGGTGGATCAGGAAATACACAATTGGTGCATCCAAAAATTTTGAATTTAAAAAAGGTATAATTAAGAATTTATCAATCGGCTTTTCAGCGGGGCTTGTTCATGGCTTTGGTAATGTTATTACATATGCCTCAGACCTGTACATAAATACATACGGTATCAAAACAGACCCATCCAGCGGACTGAAACATATAGACAGCATAAAAGGACAGCAGAGCTTTTATACAAAAGCAGCATTAACGGATTTCTTCAGGGATTATTCCGATGGTTCAAGGTCGCATTATACATTTTTCCCGAAGCCTGCTGGTAAAGGTTACAGTATTGACCTGGGCTTTAACATGCAGATTGGTGATAAGATAAGAATAGGTGCAAGTGTAACAGAGCTTGGAAAAATTACCTGGGATTATAACACATTTATAAATTATGACAAAAATAATTTCTTATACAAAAATTTTTACCTAAGTAAAACCGACCCTACTTACAATAGGTTTGTAAATGATTTGGAAGGACTTGACACAAGAGATACTCTAACATCCTTTGAAACTGATATGCCCACAAAATTCAGGGCAGGTATTATGTATCAGCCGTCTCAAAAGCTGCTGATAGAATTAAACTGGCTGAAAGGAAATAATAATCTTCCCGGGAATACAACACGTCATATAGTTTCTCTTGGTGCGGAATATAACATTACAGATTATCTGCCGGTTAGAGGGGGTGTAAGTATAGGCGGACCGGAAGAATTTAAGCTTGCTCTTGGTGCCGGTGTGAAAATCGGCGGTTTTACAATTGACCTTGCAGCTGATGGAATAAATAATTTAATTGCAGATAGAAGACTGTCTTTTGCCATGTCAACTAAAGTATCGTTATAAATATTAACTCAAACAAAAATATTTTTCAAATACTATTTTTTAACTAAAATATTATCTTAATTAATTTCACAATTATGAAAAACAAAATATATTTATTCACAGCTTTATGCACTTTTCTTTTAACTTTTGCTTATGTGGGATGCGGAGATGACACTGTAGTTCCTCCTCCATCCGGTAGTGGTTATCCTAATATTGATATAAAACAGAATGCCAAATACACTTATAATAACTTTGTACTGGATTCAAACGGCACACAAATTCCTACTGACACTACAACTGAAAATACGGTAAAAGCTAAAGGTACATTTTTTGGCGAGAATGATGCTTTTATGATTGAAAGCGTTACAAGAGACGCAGAATTCCCGATACCAATTGCTAATGACACATTTTATGTAAAGTATGATGCAACTAATGGTAAATTCTATCATTATGGTGCTGTAAACTTCTTTGACCCCAGCCAGGCACCAAAGTGGGATTTAATGGCAGATTTTTCTCAGCCGCTTGGTACGTCATGGACTATTGCTACCGGTATTCCTGTACCGGGAGTAAGCGGAGCTACTGCAAGTATCACTGCTAAAGTAGTAGTTGATACTGTATTTAATACTACTGCTACACCACCTGTTTCTGTTAAAGCATACAGAATTGAAATGAATGCAACGGTTATGTTCTCAACTTTACAGCTTGGAAATATTTATATAGATTATTTCCTTGGATATACACCTACTTCAGCTCCATCAAATCCTTCAGGTGTATTAAGAGTACGACTTAGACCAATTAAGTTGAATCTTGGTCTTACAGCTTATAAGCAAGATGGAGCTGACCAGATATTAAAAGATGTAGTAATACAATAATTTTTATTACTGATTATAATAAAAATATTATACAAAGGGGCTTAATGCCCCTTTGTTGTTTATTATATGAATTATCATATATTTACAATATCTTAATTTAAGACAAAACTACCGCTTTTCCCAACTGAAATTAATGGAACTTTACTGCTTCATATCTTCGTTATTTAACTTTGTATGTAGAAATTATACCTCTTGGACATTCCGAATATTGTTATTCTAAAACAGGAAATTAAAATGAATACGTTTAAAACGATAATACTCATGACTTTGCTCATGATGTTGTTTCTGATTGCGGGTTTTTTGCTTGGTGGGAAAACAGGACTTATAATAGCTTTTATTTTTTCAATAGGTATGAATTTTTTCTCCTATTGGTTTTCTGACAAAGTAATACTAAAATTATATAAGGCACGGCAGGTAAATCACGATGAATATCCTGACCTTTACAGGATTGTACAGAACCTCTCTATGAGAGCAAATCTGCCTATGCCGAAAGTATATATTATAGATGATGATACGCCGAATGCGTTTGCAACAGGGAGAAATCCTTCGCATGCAGCTGTAGCAGTTACAACAGGGATTATGAGCATATTAACATGGAATGAGCTTGAGGGCGTTATAGGACATGAGTTAACACATATAAGGAACCATGATATACTGATAGGCACAATTGCGGCGGCTGTGGTTGGTACAATAACGTTTGCGGCTGAAATGGCAAGCTGGTCAACATTCTTTTTAGGCGGAAGAAGTGATGACGACGATGAAGGAAGTAATATTGTTTCAACATTATTGTTAATTATATTTGCACCAATAGCTGCAATATTATTGCAGATGGCAATTTCAAGGGCAAGAGAATATATGGCTGATACAGGTGGAGCAAAATTATCAGGACAGCCGCTGTACCTTGCATCTGCACTGAAAAAACTGCATATGATAAATGAAAAGACGCAGCTTAATCATGCAGGACCTGCAACATCACATTTGTTTATTGTGAACCCGCTTAAAGGGAAAGGATTGTTTGGTTTATTCTCCACTCATCCGCCTGTTGAAGAGAGAATAAAGAGATTGAATGATATGGCATTAGATATCATATAAGAGTAAAATATAAAAAGTTTATCAATTTTCGAAGAGCGCATATTATTGTTAATGCTGAAGCACAGACTCCTGTTTATCCTGTTCTGTGCGAACATATGCGTTCTTCGTTTTTTTTGTTATATGAAGGATTTATAATTGGTGATAGACAAGGGGTTACTGATATAGGTACGAAATAATTATTATAATGAAATACTGCATTAACAACTCCAGACTTCGATTAACGAATTATCCCTTGTTCACTTTCGGGCTTACGGGATTCACAATTGCACATTGACTTTAGCTTACGAGATTTACAATTGGAGTTAGACAAGGGGTTACTGATATAGGTACGAAATAATTATTATAATGAAATGCTGCATTAACAACTCCAGACTTCGATTAACGAATTACCCCTTGTTCACTTCAATGGCTGTAGAATCTAAAAGTAATGCAGGATATTTATTTTAATCAGCCCCCCCAGCTATAATTATCAAACGGAGTTAACATCATTTGTATTGCTTTTTCTAATTCCTCACTCTCAGACAAATCATGTTTCATCCTATTGTTCCGGACATAATTTACTACATTAGAAAAACCTTCAACACTATCTATTGCTTTTCTGTTAAACTTTTGAGCCCATAAATTAACATTCATGAGTTCTTTAAACTTCTTTGATGTTACAATCTTAATCTTTTTCATAATATTTTCAAGCTGCTGTGGCGGGAAAAATTAACAAAATGAATATGGTCGCAGCATGAATTGTAAGCAAATATAATGTACTTATGTTTTATAACTAATTTTGCAAACCACTTAGCCAGAATAATTTCATCTTCAAGGGTAAGTTTTATAGGGTTTAATAATTTAATATTAAGTCTTTTCATTCTATCACTTTTCCTTGTAGAATGAGTAACCTGTGTTATGTGAAATAAAACACTATCATCCATTATTTATGAAATTTGTTAAGTAAAACAACTATTCGTAATCATAAATTATACGATTTAAATTGGCAGTATAAAACATTTCGTTAATATATAATTTCTGCTACATTGAAGTGAACAAGGGGTAATACGTTAATCGAAGTCTGGAGTTGTTTACAAAATTTATCCTGGAATTAAAATCTATCATACTTATATCAGTAACCCCTTGTCTAACTCCAATTGCAATTCCTTCATAAAAAAAAGCAGGTCAATTTCTTAACCTGCTTTCAACTTTTCAACCTTCCAACTTTTCAACTTGTAACCTGTAACTTGCAACTTGTAACTAAATATCCTTTTCCACTGCCTGCTTTTCATGAATTACTTTTGCATTGGGACCTACATACGGACAGGCGGCAAAGTGTTCGCCAAACTTATTTTCAAGCGGTGGTACTTCAAGTGCGCAATCCGGTTGAGCTATCGGGCATCTTGTTCTGAATCCGCAGCCGCTTGGTTTTCTTAACGGTGTAGGCACATCGCCTTTTAATATAATTCTCTTTTTATTTTTGCTCTGCAGGTTTGGAAGAGGTACTGCAGACAGCAATGCTTTAGTATATGGATGAACCGGTCTGTGATAAACATCTTTACCGTTACCAACTTCAACTATGCTTCCTAGGTACATAACTGCAATTCTTGAGCTGATATGCTCTACAACTGAGAGATCATGTGCAACAAACAATAAGCTGAGGTCAAACTCATTCTGTAATTCCTGCAGTAAGTTAATCACCTGTGCCTGAATAGATACATCAAGAGCCGAAACAGGTTCATCTGCAATAATAATCTTTGGGTTTGTGGCAAGTGCTCTTGCAATACCAATCCTTTGTCTTTGTCCGCCTGAAAACTCATGCGGGTAACGTTTCGATTGTTCTGCCTGCAGCCCAACTTTTTCAAGGAGCCATGCAACACGGTCATTTCTTTCAGCTTTTGTCATTGATGTATGATACAACAGCGGCTCTTCAATGATTTGTCCAACCGATAATCTTGCATTCAGTGATGAATACGGGTCCTGGAAAATGATTTGCACAAATCCCCTGTATTTCCTCATATCATGAGCACTGAGCTTTAATATATCAATTTCACCGTCAGGTGTTCTAAGCCAAATCTCACCGGTAACTTCAACATTAGGAGATGAAAATTTAAGTACCTTAATAATAGCTTTGGCAACGGTAGATTTACCGCATCCTGATTCACCAACGAGACCAAGAGTTTCACCTTTAACAATTTCCAGATCAACACCATCAACAGCTTTTACCTCAGCAACTTTTCTCAGAAATAGTCCGCCTGTTACGGGAAATTTTACTTTCAGGTTTTTAATCTCAAGAATATTTTCGGGCTTCATATATTTAATAAATACCTTTGTCTGAATAAAAAATTAAAAATTAATATAAATGACATCTAACAAAATGTCCGGGATTCATCTCTTTTAATACGGGTTCATTTTCCCAGCATATATCCATAACATTTTTGCACCTAGTACAGAATTTACATCCAATAGGCAGCTCAAGAATATGCGGTATTAAGCCGGGTATTGCATCAAGTACTTTCTTGTTTTCATTGTAAGGGTCAGGCAGTGACTCTAAAAGTCCGATTGTGTACGGATGTTTTGGATTCTCAAAAATATCCTGAGCACTTCCATACTCCTGTATCTTTCCGCCGTACATTACAATTATCCTCTGGCATGTTTCAGCAACAACACCAAGGTTGTGAGTAATTAATAGAATTGCAGCTTCTTTCCTCTGGTCTTTAAGCTTAAGCATCAGGTCAATTATCTGTGCCTGAATAGTTACATCAAGTGCTGTGGTCGGCTCATCTGCTATCAGTAATGAAGGGTTGCAGGAAAGAGCCATAGCTATCATAACTCTCTGCCTCATACCGCCGCTGAACTGATGAGGGTAATCATTCATCCTTTTTTCTGCGTCAGGTATTCCAACCAGTTCAAGCATTTCAACAGAACGCTTAAATGCTTCATCTTTTGAAACATTTTCATGTTGAAGTATGACTTCCATTAACTGCAGTTTTATCTTCAAAACAGGATTCAATGAAGTCATCGGCTCCTGGAATATCATGGCAATTTCATATCCCCTGTACTTTTTCATTTCTTCATAAGTCAGCTTAAGGAGGTCAACCCCTTTATAGATAACTTCACCGCCGACAATTTTACCCGGCGGATCAGGTATAAGACGGTTTATGGAATATGCTGTTACTGATTTCCCTGAACCTGATTCCCCTACTATACCCAGCACTTCACCTTCAAAAATATCAAAGCTTACATCATCAACAGCTTTAGCAGGAACTCTCACTTTAAAAGAAAGCTTCTGGTTATCCCTGAGCATTTTATCCGTCGGCTCAACATAGAAATATGTTTTGAGATTTTTTATTTCAACTAACTTCTTCTTGTCCATTATAAAAGAATAATTATATACAAAACTTATATTCGAAAAATAATTTAACGCAGTCTTGAGTAAACTTTTGGGTCAAAAGCTTCTCTGACAGCTTCACCGATAAATACAATTGAAAGCAATGTTAAGAATATTGCCAACAGCGGAAAACCAACCAGCCACCAGTATTCAATATTGCTCATACCCTGGCTAATCAACTGACCCCAGCTTGGAGTTGGAGGCGGTAATCCAAAGCCAAGAAAGTCTAATGCAACCAGTGCGCTGATATCGGATACAATCACAAACGGTGCAAATGATATCACAGGTGTAAGTGAATTTGGCAGTATATGCTTAAAGATAATTTTCCTGTTCTTAGCACCCATTGCCACAGCGGCTGAAACATAGTCTCTTGCTTTTTCCCTGTAGAACTCGCCTCTTATGTAATAAGTAATACCCATCCATCCGAATGCGGTTAATATCAATGTCAGCAGAATAAAGTTAGGCAGAATTATTGAGCTGACAATAATCATCACATACAGGAAAGGCAAAGTTGACCATATTTCAATAAAACGCTGTACAATAATATCGAATTTACCGCCGAAGAATCCGAGCATTGCACCTATTGCAATACCTATTGTATAAGCAAATGCAATAACCACAAGGGCAAATGAAATGGAAATATTAAATCCATACACAAGCCGTGCAAATACATCACGTGCCCTGTCATCTGTACCCATGAAATGCCCCCACGAAGGAGTGTGCGGCGGTGAACCTTCCATTTCATCGAGCAGGTTCTCATTTGGATGATAAGGATACAAAGGCATTAATACCCAGTTATCACTGTTATCATTTTGAAATTGTTCCTTCAGCTTCCGGTAATGTGCTTCTCCCTGTATATTCTGTTTGAATAAACCTGCATCATAAAATTTAAATACAGGGAAATAATAATCACCTTCGTACTTTACTATTAACGCATCTTTATTTACAAAGAGCGGAAGGAAAAAGGAAAGTATGTAAAGAGTTAATACCAGTAAAAATGAATAATAACCTCTTTTGAGAGATCTGAACTTTCTCCATCTCTTCTTAAAAAGAGATGTGGAAATTTGTTTCTCACGCTTCTCTTCCCTTTTAATTTCCTCGGTTGTTTTTTCTTTTTCTATTGTTCGTTCAGTCATATTGCTAACAAGATTTTGAATTTTATTATCTGTTCACTTTATCTTTATAGATTATTTAAATATAATACCTGCTATACAGATTATTTGAACCTTATCCTTGGATCCACAATTGCGTAAATCATATCCGAAATTATATTTCCTATCAAAAGCAAAAAGCTTGAGATAACAAGTATTCCCATTGTTACGGGATAGTCCCTGTTAAGGATAGATGAATATCCTAATAAACCCATACCGTTAATGTTAAAAACTTTTTCTATAAGAATACTGCCGGCAAGAACCAATGAAAGGAAATGTCCCAATCCGGTTGCTATCGGAATAAGAGAGTTTCTTAAAGCATGGTAAAAAATAACTCTCTTCTCTGAAAGACCTTTTGCAAAAGCTGTTCTTACATAATCCTGTCCAAGGTTTTCAATCACAGAGTTTTTAGTCAGGATAGTAAGAGTTGCAAAGCTTCCGACCATGTATGCTATAACAGGTAATATAGTATGATGCACCTGGTCCCAGATTTTATCAATTAAATCCAGGCTTTGAAAGTCCTCAGACCTGAATCCGCCAAGCGGAAATACATCCCAGAAGCTTCCTCCTCCGAAGAATATAAGCATCATAGCACCAAATGCCCAGCCGGGTATAGAATACCCGACAAATACCAGTACAGAGGATAGGAAATCAAATGAAGACCCATTCTTGACAGCTTTCATCACTCCTAACGGCACACAAATCAGATATGTTAATGTGAAACCTATTAAACCAAAGTAAATTGAAACCGGGAATCGTGAAATGATTACATCCCAAACCGGCTCTGCAAATACATATGACTTTCCAAGGTCTAACTGCACAAGATTTCCAAGCCAGGTGATATAACGCAAATGAATGGGTTTATCGAATCCATAAAACTTTTTCATTTCTTCCATTGCGGACTCAGGAATGTTTATGCCGCCCTGACCTGTGTTTGAATTGCTAACCTCTCCTGTCGGAGAACCCATGCCCCTGAGCTTCAGCAGCTCCATTTCAAGCGGACCGCCCGGAACTACCTGAAGTATTGTAAATGTAATCAATGTAATACCCAGAAAGGTCGGTATAATCAGCAGGAACCTGCGTATAAAATAAAATGTCATGACTTAAGCTATATTATTTTTCAACAGAGAACTCAAGAGTTTTCAATATTGTTTTTTGCTCTTGAGTTCTCATAATTTTTATAAATGAATATCTTTAATATTGTACTAATGGTCTTACTTCTTATTCGATGTTAATATAACCTTCTCGCCTTTATCTTCTCTTTCTTTTAAGTTTACCCAGAACTTATGGTCAACTTCACCCTGTGTCATAGTAAGTTTATTATCTTTCTTTGCATCTTCATATTCTGCTGCCTGAACGGGATCATTATACCACATTGAAGGGATTATAAGGAAATCATCAGTTCTTGAAAGCATCCATTCAGGGAAACCGAATTTATTATGGTAAGCAACTCTTTGATATGGTCCATACCATCCGAAAGCGTACGGCTGCATTGCTGTTGCAATAGCATCAATTTCTCTTACGATTTTTATTCTTTCTGCTTTATCAAATGATACGTTGTATTGCTTGCATAGCTCATCAATTCTTGGGTCTTTGATACCATTCCAGTTTGTTGTGTTCGGCTGGTCTGCAGTTCCCGGACCCATTGAGCTTTCAGGATTCGGTATTCTTAAACCTGACCATGCCATGCTAAGCATTGTGAAGTTTCTTTCGTTTCCAAGCTTGAAGTTTGTTGTGCCGTCAATCTGCCTGAGATTTAATTTTACACCTACTTTTTTCAGGTCCTCCTGGTAAACAGTAAGATATCTTTCCTGTCCGGGACCACCTGAGAACGGAAGCTCTACTTCGAATACTTTTCCGTTTTTCAGAAGGTATCCGTCAGGATTCTTATCTTTCCAGCCGGCTTCTGCAAGTAATTGCTGTGCTTTATCTATATCAAATTTAACTTTTGGATTGTTTGGATTTTCATAAACTGAACCCGGGAAAAATGAGTATATCGGGTAATACATATTGTAAAATAACTTTTCATTATATTTTTCCCTGTCATATAAATGTGAAAATGCCTGACGTACCCTGATATCATCAAACGGAGGTTTCCTCATATTAAAGCAAATTCCTGATACTCCGTTTGGATTCTCGTTAAATATTCTTCTCTTCTGGACAAGCCCTCTCTTATATTCATCAAAGTCAAATCTTTCAATCCACCACTGTGCCCTGCTGACACTGATAACATCAATCTCACCTTTTTTGAATTTCTCAAACTCAAGTGAAGGGTCTGTTACAACTTCAAATCTTACAAGGTCAAAATTAAATAAACCTGTATTGTATTTTTCTTTTTCTGCCCAGTAATCACTGCGTCTTCTTATCATAATTGACTGACCTTTGTTTACATCTTTCACGTCTATCATATAAGGTCCGCTTCCGGGAATAAACTCGAACTGGTATTTTTCTAGGTATTCTTTACCTGAAATTCCTATATAATGAGCAGGCATTATTCTCATCGATACTGCAAAATAAAGGAACTGTCTCCAGTTAAGCTCTTTTGATTTTACCGAAACAATATATTTGCTTACAGCAACGGGTGGTTCATATGTACCATATAAAATATTGGAATAAGCTTCAAGAATACCCGGGTCAACCATTAACTTCCATGTTGCAATAACATCTTCCGAAGTAACGGGTTTTCCGTCTGCCCATCTTGCTCTCGGATCAATTCTGAATGTGAATGTCATGTGGTCATCGGATATCTTATAATGTGTAGCCAGTGCGGGGATATATTCTTCAGTTACTGGGTCAAGGGATAACAATGGTTCATACATCATACCCTGTGCCATCCTGTTGAAGTATGAATTAGCATCTTTTCCTTCGGTTCTTAATGTTGCGGGAAAATCAGGAATAGACATAATTAAGCTTCCGCCTTTTACAGCATTTGGGTCACCGAGTATATTGTAATCTGTTTTTGATATCCATCCTTCGCCTTTGAACCCTTCACCGCCCATTTCGGCAGATACTGACGGGTCAGCACCCGGAGGTGTATCGACTGTTTTTATTGATACGGGTTTGGTATCAAAGATAACTTTTCTTTTTGATTTACCGCAGCTGCTGAATGCCGCAGATAATAAAACTATAACAAGAAGGAAAGAAATATATTTGAATTTCATATTTTTATAGCTCCTCTTAATGTTGGGATTATGACTTTTTCTGTGTATACAAAAATAACCTTTGTCAAATCTATTAACAATGTATATTACAATATATTTGTTAAAAATAATATTAAAATTGTCTATTTCCGGTCTCGCTCAAGCTCCTCCTTTGCTTTAACTTCAAGCCAATATTTTTGGTCCACATCACCTGCGTCAAGTTTCATACTTTTATTATCCAACGCTTGCCTGTACTTCTCTGCTTTTTCCTTATCAAAAAACCACATCTGCGGAATAACATTATAATTTGAAGTTCTGCCAATTATCCATTCAGGATAACCAAATTTGTTATGGAATAATATTCTCTGATACGGAGCATACCAGCCAAATGCATATCCGAAACTCGTGCTTGCAATCTCATCAATGCGTCTGAGAATTTTTACTCTATCTTTTTTATTAAATGTGCTGCCATATTTATCACATTCATTATCAATAAACATATATTTAAAACCTGCCCAGTTTGTAGAATTAGGTTCATCTGCAGTTTCGGAGCGTAATGAGCTTTCAGGATCCGGAATCTGCTGACCTGACCAGGCAACATATAACATATCAAAATTTCTTTCATTTCCCAGCCGGAATTTAGCTGTTGGGTCTATTAATATCAGGTTAAGCTTTATTCCCGCATTTTTCATATCTTCCTGAAATATTTTCAAATACCGTTCCTGAGCCGGATTGTCATATGGCATGTTTATCTCAAATATCTTTCCATCTTTAATTAAGTAACCATCTGAGTTTTTTTTGGTAAAGCCGGACATTTCGAGTAATACTTTTGCAGAATCAGGATCAAATTTTGATATAGGATTATCAGGGTTTTCATAAACTGAACCCGGATAAATTGAATTTATCATTTCATATTGGTTATAAAATATCTCTTTATTAAACCTTTCCCTGTTCCATAAAAATGTTACTGCCATTCTTAACATAATATTGTCAAACGGTTCTTTACGCATATTAAAAACCAGCCCCTGCACACCATTTGGAAATTCATTATATATTCTTCTTTTTAATATTAAACCTCTCTTAATAGCATCATAGTCTAACTTTTCCACCCATATCTGTGCACGGTTAACCGGGTAAATATCAAGCTCACCTTTTTTAAACAGTTCATATGCATATTCTTCATCTGATATTGCTTTTATTGTAACCCTGTCAAAATTGTTCATGCCTATATTAAATCTCTCCTTTTCCCCCCAATAGTCATCCCTTCTTGTTAAACTGATTGACTTGCCTTCATTAATATCTTCCTTCAATATTTTATATGGTCCTGAACCCGGAACAATCACATTATCATATTTCACAAGAAAATCACTGCCCTTTAAATTACCTATATAATCAGCAGGTAAAATTTTCATGGTAGAAAAATAAAGAAACAATCTGAAATCCGGCTCTGATACACTTACTGATACAGTAAATTTATCTTCAGCAACCGGTTGTTCAAAAAATGAAAACACTATATTTGAATATTCATCCTGTATTCCCGGGTCAACCAATAATTTCCATGTAGCAATCACATCTTCAGCAGTAACCGGTTTCCCATCTGCCCATTTTGCTTCCGGATTAATCCTGAATGAATACTTCAATTTGTCATCTGATATTTTCCAGTGAGTAGCAAGGCAAGGAATGTAATCTTCTGTAACAGGGTCAAGCTGAAGCAGGGATTCATACATCATTTTCTCTCCAACTATGCTGAAAGCATTGTAGGAATATAATCCGATAATTCTTAATGTAGGTGGATAGTCCGCAATATACATAGAAAAACTTCCACCCTTAACTGCATTTAAACTTCCTGAAATATTATAATCAATTTTAGTTTCCCAATCATCAGAATTATAAAATTGCCCCTGTATTATTTGGAATTGTTCTGATGTAGCAAGTTTAGTGCCAGCTTGTTTTGTTTGGTTTACTTCTTGTGGTATGTAATTTCCATAAAACACAGTAAGCAGCAGAGCATATAAGATGATAGAAATATATTTATATTTCATAAAAAATTTGTTTTTTCTTTTTGGGGAATAGGGATTATCAATAAAAATAGCTGACATTTTTCCTTTTAACAATGTATAACTATTCATCTCTTAATAAATTAGATGAAAAATACAAGGGCAGGTATTTTTTAATTCAAATTCTTAAAAAAACTGAATTAACTTAATAAATATATTAAAAAAAACAAATTATTTATACACAAAAGTTGCATTAGAAAGATGATTTATAGATATCAAAAAGAACTCTTGAAGATTTTATTTGTCCTGAAAATATTGCTATATCCTGTGCATTAAAAACAATTGTTGAATATTTTGAATGCTCTCCTCTTTTTAACGTGCCAAACTGGCACCTTAAAATCTATTTAATAAAAATTAATTTTTTTGATTCGCTAAATCCCTCACCTGTCAATCTATAAAAATACACACCATTAGGAAAATCACTTGCATTCCATTCAACTTCATAAGTGCCAGGCTTTAATTCCCCATTTACAAGAGATGTGACTTCTTTTCCAAGCAAATCATAAATTACTAATCTAACCTCAAAATTCCGACTTCTAACTTCTGATGGTATATCAAACTTTATTTTTGTTGTTGGATTAAATGGATTAGGATAATTCTGATAAAGTTCAAACTTCACAGGAACTTCAGATGAAATTATTTTAATTCCGATTAATTCACTTAAAGGTCTTCTCCAAATTCCCTGGCTTGTACCAGCTATTAGAAAATTGTCACTAATACAAAAGGCATGAACACTAAATTCAGATATTGGAAATCCTTCATTGCATGTTTCCCAATGTACTCCGCAATCTGAAGACTTAAACATATAACCTGATGCTGCAAAAATATAATTTCCACCGGTTATAATTGTTACTATATGCAAGCCGGGCAAGCCGATATCCACCCAGTTTGAACCGTTATTTGATGAATAATATATTCCATGCATATAAGAACCTGCATATATATTATTACTATCTGTATGTAACGTTATGTACTCGTAATTGTTATTTAAAGCCTGTATCCAGTTCACCCCTCCATTTGAAGTTAAGTAAACACCCGGTGTGTCCTCAAAACTGGCAAATACATAAGGACGATTTACTGCTAATGAATTTACACGCTTATTGTTTATTGCCGTTTGTACCCAGTTATCACCATTATCTGTAGATTTCCAGATTGTAAGGTCAGTACCAGCATAAATATCATCACCGCTAACTGTGAGAGCGTTAGGGCTCTGTTCCAGACCGGTTAATGACCAGTTCATACCATTGTCTGAAGATCTGAAAACACCGGTTACATAAGTAGCTGCAAAAACATAACTATTGTTAAACTTAATTGAACGTATATAACCATTATATAAACCGGAATGAATCCAGCTTAGACCAGTATTAGTCGATATGTAAATACCATTTAATGTTCCGCAATATAAAGTATTTTGATTTGTCAGAAGTGAAAGGACATAAAAAGATTCTGTTTCATTACATTTGACCCATTCTGCATAAATTGAATTAGTAATAAAAATGAGTAATATTATAATAAATGAAATATTATATTTTTTCATTTTAAACATCCTTCTGTTTATATTAAAGCTATATTTAATATAAATTTACAAGTGATTATTAACAATGTAAAAGTAAAATCAAGTAGGCATAAATTGACAATTTTCCAATATTTCAATTTTAACAGAGTATCAGGATATATACGATACTTAATAGATACAATAGCTTTAAAAATATTTAATTTATTTATTATTAGTATAATTACGTAACATAATGTCGCTAATAATACTTATGTAAATACCCAAAATATATTAGAACTTATCAGTAGTATTACGGGTTACTTATACATACATATTTCTGTTTCCTCTGCTGCCATGGCAGAATTTTTTATTATTTTCCATTATCGCAGAGTTTACCATGACCTTAATTGTAATAGCTATTCCCGTTGATAACAAAGTAATCCTCATGATGATATTGGTTTAGATAAATTTATTGCCTTATAGTTTATTTAAGCAGTTTTGCACTTCATAACTCAAACCTTATTTCCATTATCTCTAAGAACTATATTGTTTTACTGCTTTCTTATATTTCAAATTTCTTTTGCTAAAATCAGCAATCAAAAAGCATAGAACAAGTATAGCACTGATGAGACGGATTTACACAGAAGATTTTCTCACACGTGTCATTTCCGCTCACCTCTATATCATTCCTGCCTTATTGCAATGGATTCCCGCCTTCGCGGGAATGATATTGGTGAGTATGTTAAATTTCTTTATCTATTAATCTGCAATTTGCAATCAATTTTTCCCTTAACTCCTTATTAACAACTACATATTTTTCACAGAATTTAGGTATTTATTTACTGAGTTAAAATTGTTAATTTCTAGGCTAAACAATAATCAGGAAAAAGATTGCATATATTTAAAAAAGAGAATCCCGTTAAGGAATTTGACGAGTTTGTTACTATTGTTAAACGGCTGAGAAATGAATGCCCGTGGGATAAAGAACAAACACACGAATCGGTAAGGCATTTACTGCTTGAAGAAACATATGAAGTACTTGAAGCAATTGATAACAGGAATAACGAAGAGCTGAAAAAAGAGCTTGGCGATGTTCTTCTGCATGTTGCTTTTAATGCTGTAATAGCTGAAGGAAATAATCAATTTGATTTGAAAGATGTTATTGAAGCCATAAACCAAAAGCTTATATCACGCCACCCGCATGTATTCGGTGATGTGGTTGTAAGCGGTACTAAAGAAGTATTAAAAAACTGGGAGCATATAAAGCTTGGCGAGAGCGGCAGGAAATCAATACTGGATGGTGTTCCGAAAGAGCTGCCTGCATTAACCAGGGCATTCCGTATTCAGGAAAAATCATCAAAAGTGGGATTCGACTGGGATAAAAGTGAAGATGCTTTTAAAAAGCTTGAAGAAGAACTGCAGGAGTTTAAGGATGCAGCCGAAAAAAAGAAAAACTCCAAAGGTGCTCTTGAAGAAGAAGCCATGAGAGAGCTTGAAGCTGAGCTGGGCGATATTTTATTTTCGATTGTTAACTATTCACGTTTCCTGAATATCAATCCGGAAAATGCATTGAGAAATACAATCACCAAGTATATTAACAGGTTTCACTATATTGAAGATACTTTGAGGGAACAAGGTAAGAAAATTACAGAATCGAACCTTGAAGAAATGGACAAGATATGGGATGAATCAAAGAAGATAATTCCGTGATACCTCATACTTATTGATTTCGAATTGCGGATTGCCAATTGCGAATTGTGTTGATGATTTAAACCCAAAATCTCAAATCCGAAATCTGAAATTAATTCTGTGGTGAGGTGAAAAATAATTAATTTAATTCCTAAACTTTATATGAGATTAATGAAAAATAAATTTTATTTATTTTTACTTCTATTCTTACTATTACCGCAAACAGCATATCCGCAATTTTCAGGTACAAAGCTGGAAGAACTTCAGGCAAAGCTGGACTCAGTTATTACTCCTATGATAAGCAGGGGTGTAACTGTATCTGCAAAGGTAATGCATGCGGATTATAACAAGGTAATGTATGAATACCAGCCGGAAGTGAAAGTTATTCCTGCATCTATTACGAAACTTATTACATCTGCGTGTGCTTTCAGCAAGCTGGGACAGAGCTACAACATTCCTACTGTTGTTTATACGGATGATAATAATATCACTGATGGAGTTGTTAACGGGAATATTTATCTCAAAGGTTTTGGTGACCCCGATTTGAATACATCAGATATTGAACGCCTGGCTGAGATTATTGTCAGCAACAATATTAAGGAAATAACAGGTAACATTGTAGCCGATGAATCATATTTTGATGACAATTATAAGGGACTATCGGGTTATTATAAAGGAGATACAGGACCTTCATACTGGCCTTATGTCAATGCACTTCCTTTAAATAAGAACGAAGGTGTTTCTAATCCTGCAACATATGCGGCAGGTATATTATCTGCAGACCTTACTGCTGCGGGAGTGATAGTCGGAGGAGTGGTAATAAGCGGTGTTACTCCAAAAGCATCAAAAGAGCTGGCACAGATATCACACTCTATATTTGATGTGCTTTCGTTTATGAACAAGACAAGTGATAACCATTCGGCTATTACAATGTTTAAGCTGCTTGGAGCAAAGTATAAATCAAATCCCGGAACACTTGAAGAAGGACAGGAAGTGATAGAATCATTTCTTACTGAAATTGGAGTGAACAGGTATGCATTTGAAATACTTGAAGGCTCCGGCTTAACAAGATACAACCAGGTTAGTGCAGATGTGTATATGAAGCTTTTAAAATATATGTATGATGACCGGTTTTTATTCGATTACTTTTTTAATTCACTTGCAATAGCAGGTAAAGATGGTACAATAAGAAATAGAATGATTGGCACAGAAGCGGAAGGAAATGTTCATGCAAAAACAGGAACACTCAACGGAGTAAGTGCATTAACGGGATATTGTATTGACAGGGACAGTGAGATTTTAATATTCTTTATAGTGATGAACGGTTCAGGAGCAAGCACAAATTCCATGCGTTCAGTCCAGGATGAATTCTGCATACAGCTGGCAGAGTTTAGCAGGAAGTGATAATAAATTAAGATATACGTTCTATGAAGAAACTAATTGCGAGCTCAAACATTTTCCGGTATATAATATTGAGTTAGCTGAATAAAGAATTTAGAAAATATTGATAAATACGAAAAGCGTGGCGGGCACCCTCTGGGTCATCCCGTCAATGATTCGGAAAATCGGCAATCCGCAATTGTCAGGGGAGTTAGCGAAAGGCACAGTGGTGGAAGGATTTTTGAACAATAAATCTATATTTTACATCTATTTACAATTGGAATTATACCTCTCTCATCAGCGTTAAAAATTATGAAAAACATAAATTGACACTATGAAATTTAAACTAAAATCAGAATATAAACCATCCGGTGACCAGCCAAAAGCAATAAAAGAACTTACTGAAGGTGTTGCAAGAGGTGATAAATACCAGACATTACTTGGTGTAACCGGTTCGGGAAAAACATATACTATTTCACATGTAATACAAAATGCAGGCAAGCCGGTATTAATTATGTCACATAATAAAACGCTTGCCGCGCAGCTATACGGTGAGTTTAAGAGTTTCTTCCCTGAGAACAGGGTTGAGTTCTTTATTAGCTATTACGATTATTACCAGCCGGAGTCTTACATCCCTTCTACAGATACTTATATTGCTAAAGACCTTTCTATCAATGAAGAGATTGACAGGTTAAGATTAAGAGCAACCACTGCCCTGCTTGAAGGAAGAAAAGATGTAATTATAATTGCTTCGGTATCCTGCATTTACGGTATCGGTGCTCCGGAAGATTATGCAGAGCAGGTTCTTGTTGTAAAAAAAGGACAGAAAGTATCACGAAAGGAACTTCTCAATCATCTTATTTCAATTCATTATATAAGAAATGATGTCGAGTTCAAACGCAGTACATTCAGGGTAAGAGGCGATGTAATTGACCTTATCCCCGCTTATGAAGATGATAATGCAATCAGGATTGAATTATTTGATGATGAAGTTGAAAGCATATATCACTTTGACAGGAGAACAGGAGAAATAATTACTGCAGAAGAATCGGTTGTTATTTACCCTGCAAAATATTTTGTAACATCTGAAGATAAGATACAATCAGCATTAATAAACATCCGCAAAGAGCTTGATGAAAATGTAATTGAGCTTCAGAAGCAGGGTAAGTTAATAGAGGCACAGCGTCTTGAGCAAAGAACCAACTTCGATTTGGAAATGATACAGGAAGTAGGTTATTGCACAGGTATCGAAAATTATTCACGCCACATGGACCACAGAGCCCCGGGTTCAAGACCTTCATGCCTGTTCGATTATTTACCGGAGGATTATCTTTTAATTGTCGATGAATCGCATGTAAGTGTTCCGCAGATAAACGGAATGTATAACGGTGACAGGCAGAGAAAGCAAACATTGATAGATTATGGTTTCCGTCTTCCATCGGCACTTGATAACAGGCCGATGAAATTTTCTGAATGGGAAACTGCGGTAAATCAGGTTATATTTGTAAGTGCTACTCCCTCAGATTACGAACTGGAGAAATGTGAAGGAGTCGTAGTAGAACAAATAATCCGTCCGACCGGATTGCTTGACCCCGCAATTGAAGTAAGACCGGTGAAGAACCAGATTGATGACCTGATAAAAGAAATAAGGGAACGGGCTCAAAAGAAGGAAAGAGTATTAGTTACAACTCTCACAAAAAGAATGAGTGAAGACTTAACGGATTATTTGCTCGGAATCGGAGTTCGCGTGAAATACATGCACTCTGAAATTGATGCTTTGGAGAGAATTGAAATACTGAGAGACCTGAGGCTTGGAAACTTTGATGTGCTGGTAGGAGTAAACTTATTGAGAGAAGGATTGGACTTGCCTGAAGTTTCACTTGTTGCCATTATTGATGCAGATAAGGAAGGTTTCCTGCGTTCGGAAAGGTCATTGATGCAGACTGCAGGACGTACTGCAAGAAATGTAAACGGGCTTGTTGTATTGTATGCTGATAAAGTAACCGGCTCAATGGACAGAGTAATTAAGGAAACAACACGCAGAAGGAAAATTCAGGAAGAATATAACAGGGTAAATAATATTAATCCCAAGACAATATTAAAAACTCTTGAAGAAATAATGAGCACAACTGTTGTGGCTGATTCAAAAGCAAAAGTGCAGTACGGGAAAAAGAAACATGACAGGAAAACAAGCTTATCAATTTTAACAGAGCCGGTACAGAACAGGCTCAACCCTGATGAGAGAAAAGATTTTATCAACAATTTAAGAAAACAAATGATAGAAGCTGCAAAGGACCTTGAATTTGAACGGGCGGCTGAGATAAGAGATGAAATATTAAGGCTGGAAGATAAGTAACACAAATTAAATGCCCAAAAATGAAAAATAACATATTGAAATTCTCAATGGTCTTTTTATTTGGTTCTTTGTTCTTTACTAATGTGGTATGCAAAAAAGAAGAACCGCCAAAGCTGGATACAACCAAAAAAACCGATAATCCCACTATTAATTTTGTTAAACAGGGAGAAGTTTATTTTCAGGATAAAAATAAAAACCTGATAAGAAAAGTAGATGTTGAAATAGCTGAATCTGATGAGACACGGCACCGCGGCTTAATGTTCAGAGATAAAATGAATGAGGAACAGGGAATGCTCTTTATATTTCCAATTGAAGAAGAGCAGGGATTTTATATGAAAAATACTATTTTACCCCTCGATATAATCTTCATAAATAAAAATAAACAAATAATAAAAATTTATAAAAACACTACCCCGTTTTCAGAAAAGACTTTACCATCCGGAAAACCTACTTTATATGTAGTTGAAGTTAATGCAGGATATACTGATAAGTACAATATTAAAGAAGGTGATTTTATTGATTGGAGAAAACAGTAGAATCAATTAAAAATAAAGAATAAAGAATTAAGAATTTTAGAGGATTTATAATTTACTCTTACAAACTAACAGCAAAATTAAGTACAGACAGTCACTATGAGTGACAATGACATAACGAAATTCTTTTATAAATAATATGCAGTAACACGCCTGCCTGTCCCTGGACTCCTTTGGAGCACTCAATACACTCTATACACTCTATTCACTCTACACACTCTATTCACTCCATACACTAATCCACTACTTAAAATAAAATTCTTCTTTTCTATCGGTGAAAGCATTGTTAAATGAATTAACATTTTTATCCAATGCTTCTTCAGGATTAATATCAAGGATTACAACTTCGTCATCTTCAATTGTACCGCGGTGTAAAATTTTTCCTTTCGGATTTACAATCTCACTCATTCCTGTAAAAGACAACTCTTTACCTTCCCTGTTAGTATCAATACCTGTTCTGTTGGCAGTTATTGTAAATACCCGGTTCTCAAGTGCTCTTGTTACCATTGCATCCTGGCAATACGGCAGAACAAGATTAGACGGGTGGCAGATTATTTGTGCTCCTTTTAATGCTAATGTCCTTGCAGATTCAGGAAATATCCAGTCAAAACATATCATCATTCCAATCTTTACATCATTTACTCTTTTATTGCTGAATGAGTGCACACTGAACGGCGTATCACTTTCAGCAAACCATTTTTTCTCCTCATAAAAAAGATGTATTTTCCTGTAAGTGATTATATCCTTTCCCGGCATAATAAGTACAGAGGAATTGTAATATTTATCTCCGGCTTTTTCGCATATACCTGCAATGACTGCACAATTCTTTTCATCCGAAATCACTCTTAATGCTTTGCAAAACTTCCCCGATGGAATTTCCTCTGAAGCAGATTCCACTTCATCAAAAGAAGAAAAAAAATAGCCCGAGTTAGCTAACTCGGGCAATACAATTAAATCAAAATCTTTATCTTTTAATGCAGTATTTATTTTCTCTATGTTCTTCTCAGGTTTGCAGAACGCCGGTTTAAATTGGAAATATCCTGCTTTCATTATTTACGGTACAACAATATTACATGTAAATGAAAGTGTCTTTCTCGGATTTTTCACATCGTTCGATTCAACCGTTATGATTTTTTCATTTACACCGTTTCTGCCTTCGGTATTAAAAGTATATTTAATCTTTCCTTTTTCACCGGGTGCAAATTCCTTTTTTTCATCAACCATAGCACTTGTGCATCCGCAGGAAGCTGTTACTCCTTTAATAATAAGAGTTTCCTGCCCGGTATTCATAAATTCAAACTCTCCAAGTACTGCCGGTCCCTGTTTAACTTCACCAAAGTCATGTTTTTCCTCTGTGAAATATATAGTCGGTCCAAACAATGCAGGGTCATGCATTTTCTTTGATATCAGGAATGCCGAAAATGCTCCCACAACGAATAAGCCGATTACGAAAAATGCAATTTTTTTAATATTCTCTGATTTCATATAGTTTTCTGATTAATTTTTTCTTCCTGTCTTGATAAAAACATGTAAAGGTTAACACTAAAGAATAACATAATAAAATCCAATATAATTCGCACCCAAACCTCAGAGGTTGTGGATGGTTTTACGCTGAAACAACCGCATGAGATATCCAGTCCTCTTAATAATGCCTGTGATAAAGCAATAATAAAAATAACAAGCATAGATGAATAAAGCAATGATGCACCGCGATTAAACCTGCCTACTACAAGCAGTAATCCTGTGATAAACTCAAGCCACGGTAAAAATATTGCAAGAAGATTTTCCCATCCTGCGGGAAGCATACGGTAGAAATAAATTACCTTGGCAAACTCCCCCATATTGGCCAGCTTATCCATGCTGGAATAAATAAATAATGCACCCAGCACTATACGTACTAAAATCCAGAATTGTTTATTTTCAAATATTTTTCTCATATCAGTTTGCAGGGTATCCTAATTTATTCCATTCATCCCACCCGCCATGGAAAATATATACTTTTTTGAAACCCATCTTTGCCATTGCGTATGCAAGGTCAATACTTACATCGCAAGCAGAGCTGCAGTATGCTATGTAAACAGCATCCTTATTCATTCCTTCAAGCCGTTTCCTGTGGTCTTCAAGATGGTGAAAAGGAATGCTTATGGCACCTTTTATTGAGCCGGCACTGTAATCCGCTTCATCTCTTGCATCTATGAACTGGTAACCCTTATCAAATAATGCCTTCGCAAAGTCAACTTTTATATCAATTGGTTTTACAATATCCTGCTGTGTAGCCGAAGCAGTTTTTAATGAATCATCAATTCTTTTTTGAACTGCTTTTAACGAATCATTCACCCGTTTTGTGGAATCCTGAATGCGTGCAGTCATCAATGAATCCTGAATACGCTGTTCGTTGAGAAGCTTTAATGAATCTTCCCGTTTCATGGATAAATTTTTCAATGAATCTGCAGTCTTCTGGATTGAATCCTGCTTTTGTAAGGCAAGTAATAAACTGTCACTGCGGCTGAAATCAATGTTCTTGCCCTCACCAATAAAAGGCAATGGCTGCGGACTGGAAATATTATACAAAATTCCAACCACCAGAACAATTAAAATTATTACGGCAATTTCAAGTGCAGTTCTTTTTGACAATTTTAATATGAGTTAGTTTTCGTTCTTTACATCTGTTTTAACATCTGTATCACTTTTCACATCAACAAATATCGGGACATTATATTCACCTTCTGAAGTCTTAATTGTTACTGCCGCATTGACCGGAGAATCTTCATATATTGTTATTGCAATTTTGAATGTTGCTGATTCACCTGAATTAATAACATCTTTATCACTTGTTATAACAACAGCCGGTGAGTTTGATGCTATTTCAGTAATTTGAATTTCCCTGCTAAGGGTATTGCTAAGTGTAATAATCTTTGATATCTCATCTCCTTTTTTACCGTCAGCCAATACAGAAGCAGGGTCAACTGTCAATGGATCAACCAAATTAATAACCATTACAATTGTATGATTGTTGTATTCTTTTTCATTTGTACTTACATTCACATTTTTTTGTACTTCACCAAATCCACTACCGTTGAAAGTAAACTTAATACTGCCTGTTTCACCGGGCAGAAGCGAGTCTTTAGACAATAAAGCTGATGAACATCCGCATGTAGTAACTACCGAGTTAATTTTCAGACCTTCATCTCCGCTGTTTTTAAATTGAATTTCGTGCACAACCTCTTTACCTCTTATCTGGTTGCCGAGTTTTATAGTCTCGCCGCCGTCAATTTCAAAAACGGGACCTTTTTGTGCAAATATAAACACCGGTATAAATAAGAAAATAAATATAAAAATGCTGTTTTTCATAGTTTTTCAGATAATAGTTATACCAATTTACATATCTATTTATGTAAAAACAATGAAGAGTTCGTTAAGTTTTTTGAGAATATAACAAAAAAAGTTTCCTTCCAAAAGCAAATTATAGAAGGAAACTCTGCATTTACATTATAGATTAACCTTAACCTTTTGTGAGACCACGGAAGAAATTTCTGATATTTTCGGCAGTATCGCCTGTTTTCTTTTCAATTCTTCCGACTAATTCATCATCTTTGCCTTCTTCGTATTTTAAATCGTCGTCAGTTAAATTTGCCCATTTCTGCTTTACCTTACCTTTTAATTCGTTCCATCTTCCGCCTATTTGAAGTCTGTTCATTTTTCTATTCTCCTTTCATTAGTTTTCTCAATATTATAATGAAAAAAAGAACGAAAAAGTTTTTAAAAAAATCCATATAAAACAGTATAATATAACATCTGAAAAAACAATGCTAATAAAAAAAGACAGGCTTGTAAGACCTGTTTTTTTTTTAATATTTATGCTGAATTATTTTATAAGCACCATCCGTTTAGATTGAGTGAATCTTTCTGTTTCCAGCTTGTAGAAATATACTCCGCTTGCAAAATCAGATGCATTCCATTCCACATTATAACTCCCTGCATTTTGCTTTTGATTAACTAATATTGCAATCTCTCTTCCGGTAATATCAAATATCGATAACTTTACGTTACTGTTAACCGGTAACTGATAATTGATATTTGTTTTTGGATTAAATGGATTTGGATAATTTTGTGATAAACTAAAAACTGCAGGATTATTATTTTGAGCAGTACCGCTGCCAACAGGACCGCCGCCATTGGTTGTTTTTAAAATGCTGTGTAATGAACCTGCTATCCAGCCAACATCTGAATTAATAAAATAAATAGAATTAAATTCACTACTGCATCCGGTTAATACTATATTCCAGGTTGCACCGCCGTCTGTAGTCATATATACAGTTCCATCTGAAGAACATGCATGACCAATTGTTGAAGTAGAAAAAAATATGCTGTTAATGTTTGCAGTTATATTGATTGAACGGTTTACAAAACTATAACCGCCGTCATAAGTCATCAAAATAACGCCGTTGTTTCCTGCTATCCAACCAACATAAGGATTTATAAAATACATTTTCCTGAAAACTTTATTGATAGTGCTCATAGAGCTAACTGGAAACCAATTATCCCCTGAATTTGTGGTTTTAAAAAGGTTGTAATTATATCCGCAGGCATACCCGGTTTCAGAATTTGGAAAACAGAAATCTAACAGCCCGGTAGAATCACCACCATTAAAAACCTTCAGCCAGTTTGTACCTGCATTTGATGTTTTGTAAACAAATCCTGAATCAAGAGGACTGGTTGAGTTACCTGCTGCAAATCCTGTTTGCTGATTAATAAATCCGATATCATAAAAATCAGAACCTGGTGCAATTAACATTGTATCCCAATCAAACCCGCCGTTAGTAGTCTTAAATACAAAAGCGGTTCGTGTTGACCATCCGTTAAGAGAATCATTAAAGTATATGGAATTAACATTATCAGAGCTAATTTTCGGAAGAGGTGTCCAGCTATCTCCACCATCGGAAGATTTATAAATTGCACCTTCATCGCCGGCAACCCATCCGTTATTCAAATCAGAAAAAAATATACATTTGTAATTTCCATTATCATTAGCCCCTGACTTTAAAATCCAGTTTACTCCACCATTGGAGGTATAAAATGTTTTGCCGTTATATCCGGAAGACCATCCGGTCATTTTGTCTTTGAAATTAAGCCCAAGTGAGCCATAGTCAGTACCGTTTGTTTGTTTAGTCCAATTGATTCCACCATTTGTAGTAGCATAGACATTGTTATAACAACTGCCCCATCCCTTTAAATTATTTACAAACTGAATTTTGAAAAAACTAATACCATTAATAAATCTTGTGTACCAATTTTGTCCTCCGTTAGTTGTATACATAGTTAACCCCTGATTTCCTCCGGCATATCCTGTTAGGGAATCAACAAAATATAAACATTTTAAACTTGGAGGAGAATCAGAAATAGAAATATTCTCATTTTGGAGAATCCAGTTATTACCACCATTAGTTGTATGGAATATATGATTATTCCATGCCCCGCCTAAAGCCCAACCCTCATTCAGGTTAATAAAATGGATTGAAGTAATTCCGTGGCTTCCATTGGAAAGCTGTAGGAACCAGTTTGCACCTCCATTTGTGGTTTTATATATTTTCTCGGTAGTAGTTCCTGCCCATCCAGTGGAAGATGTTACAAAGAAAACACTATATATCAGGAAAGAATCTAATCTGGTCAATACCGTCCAGTTTGAACCCCTGTTAGTGCTTTTTAACATATATCCATAATGGTCACCTGCATAACCTATGCCATTATCAAGAAAAAATGAGCAATTTATTAAATAACCAGGAATGCAGGTACTGGTCCAATTGCTGCCCTGGTCAGTAGACAGGATACTATAATTATCTCCTGCAGCAACAACCGAATTATCCGGAAAGATATGAATATCATATAATGTGGATGTTACCTCAGGTCCTTTTTTATAAAACCATTGTGAGTATGATGCGTATTGAATTAAAATTAACAAGAAAAGGAAATATTTTAAGCTTTTCATTTTTCTGAATAATAAAATTATCCAATTCAGCAGGATATCAGTAGTTTAAATAGAGAGAAATCAGTATGCTATCTTTAATAAATATAATGGTTTAAATCAGATTTTACAATACTTTGAAACGAACCTTATGCACCGGGATAAGTAAATTATAATGTTTAAAATTCCAGGTAAAGGATTTTGTGATAATATTTAAAAAGAGGTGTCTTGAAAGCCCTAATTTTATAAATTGAAAGTCCAATATTGCCGAAAAAATAAAAAAATTCCCAAATAGAAATTGGGAATTGAGTGGGGACGACTTTTGAGACAACCTCTTTAAAAATTTTTACTTAATCCGGAAATATTTCTCCGGATTCACTTCAGGAATTATTTACCATAGTACCCTATGTCACTATTTGAGCAATACCATTTTTTTTGTGGAGACAAAATCATCTGCACTAAACCTGTAAAAATAAACACCGGAAGATAAAGCCGATGCATCCCATTCTGCGTTGTAAATACCTGTATTTAATTTTTCATCAATCAGTACAGCGGCTTCTCTTCCCAGTATATCATATATAACCAGTTTCACAACAGATGTTTTGGGAATTTCAAATCTTATCGTGGTTACGGGATTGAAAGGATTAGGGAAACATTGATCAAGTTTATATTCAAGCGGTATTCCTGTACTTATTTTTTTTACATCTGTAAACAGAGTCAGATAAAAGCTTGTAGTATCTGAGTTATAATATGTTAGAGTAATATTTTTTGTCTGAAAATTATATCCGAGACGGTCACAGGTCATTTGATACAACCCGGGAAATAATGAATCTATCTGGTATGCACCGTTTGAGTTTGAAATTGAATATCCCCTGTACTGCCCGAATGCCGTTGCATAAACTATTGCATCTTTAATTCCAATATAAGGTGATACCTCTGTTTTAAATACACCACCTCCAATATGCATATTGATGAAGCTGTTCACAATGCGGTACACCATTATATCAACGCCTGTCATATTTCCTGTTGGTATCACAACAGTTGCATTCTGCCAGTTTATTGATGAGTCATGATATGTAGGAACAAATTCCTCATCATCGTCATAAGCCATAATGTAAGTTGTATCCTGCGGTACTTTAGGAAGAACATAATTCCCGTTAGATAGTATTTGAGTTGAATCAAGTGTAATAACCAAATCATTAACCCTGTCATACTTTAAAGCTTTTACATAACCCGTTGAAACCGGTAAGCTGTTATCAGCATATGATACATTACCTGAAACTGAGTAAGTTACAAATAATCCACCGGCTGGTGCGCGGTAAACTCCGCTTTCATAATCTGCGCCTGCAGCTGTAGAAGTAAATACATGAGTATTGGTAGATGTAATACTGTAAACGTAATCATTTAACAACCCATTATTTGTAAGTATCCAATTCGCCCCGCCATTTGAAGTTACATACACGCCATTCCTGTAAGAAGCAATACATACATTTCCCTGCGATGCAGTTATCCCCCGAAAAGAAGGAGATGGAGCATTTATTCCGTTCTGAACATTTATCCAAGTATTTCCTTCATCCATTGATTTGAATGCCATATAGGCAGTGACACAATACAGGTCGTTTCCGCTAAAAGTTAATCCTCTTATTGCAACAGATGTATCGGTTATTCCATTATTAATAGTAAGCCAGCTATTACCCATATCAGATGACCTGTATAAACCATGAATTTCAGTAGTGTAAACAAACAGGTTGTTATTGTGTTCCATAAAATAATTGATACCGGTACCGGGAAATACCGGCAGAGTAATCCATGATATACCAAGGTTTGTAGATTTCAATAAACCTGCTGCAGGAGAATAGAAATATAATTGCCCGAATGCACTGCCAACAGTATTTCCTCCGCCTGTGCTCCATGGAATTGAACCTGTGATATTAGCCCAGTTTATTCCGTTATTAGTTGATTTGTAAATACCGGAATCGGTAGCGACAAAATAATTCCCATTAACTGCAGAAAAAGTTTGATTTCCTCCCGGTATAAGATTATCATAAATATTGCTCCAGCTCTCACCGTTATCATTTGAAATACTGATGCTACTATTATTAAATGCAAAAATATTATTATTATCACAAAAGACTTTATATATGCTTAACGAAGTAACTCCTTTGCCTCTGAAAATCCAGTTATTCCCATAATTGGTTGATTTTAAAATGCCATTATCCGAAACATATAATGAATTTCCTTCTGCACAGAAATCAGTTGATACAGGAACGCTGTCACTGACATTTTGCCACGTAATCCCGGCATCAGTACTATATTTAAAGCCAAAATCCCATGAATCGGCTGCATATATGTTATTATTTAATTGTATCATTCGTTCAATATTAAAACCAATATAATTCGTATCCCAATTAACACCATAATTCGATGATTTATAGAAATAATTATTATTGCCGGCAATAATAAAATTATTATAATTGCAAAATGACTTTAAAAATCCTTTATATATAAACTCCCATGAATCTCCATTATTAGCAGAACGGAATAAACTGTCACCTAAATGATAAAAAACATAGTTATCTTTTACAAATAATTTACCGGAAGCATTAAACGGCGGGATATAATTCCAGTTCAAACCGTTGTCGGATGAACGAAATATACCATCCTGTCCGCTTCCTGACACAGAACGCGAATAAAAAATGTAATTATCTTTGAAAGCAGCAGATGACATTCTTTGTGCACCGGACAATGTAACCCAGTTTTCACCGCAATCCGTTGACAGGTAAATACGGGCTGCTCCTATAACATGACCATAAACACTGAATATTATTTTATCTCCCTGCCCTGATAGTGTTGTACCTGTTGGACGGAATAAATTACCGGGACCATTTCTTAATGGATACCAGGTTGAAGTACCATCTGTTGATTTAAATAAACCTACATCTGTGCGTACTATAAAAACATTTGGCTTAGGGTTAATAATCCAGCTTGCAGCTCCGGAAGGACCGCTTAAAATCTGCCACTGAGAATTAATTTGTCCGACATATATATAACTTAGCAGAAGTACTAAAATGAATAATATCTTTTTCATGACCTTTTTTTAAATTTTTTCCAAATCAGCAAGTCGTTTGTATTTTGGATTTAATGAATTTTAATTTTTATTTTCTTACGAAATATTTTTGTATAAACTTGTTTTATATTCTTCTATTGTAATTGCTTTTTCCCAGTAAAAGGAAAAGAGGTCTATTATATGCTTACTAAAATTCGGATTACTGATTATTATATCCGCCTGCTTATCACGCGGTACGGTTTTTTCCGATATGTTTATAAATATCTTTTCCTGGTCGAATATCGAAATGTTCGGAATTTCATTATATGACAACCTGACCTGTTCACCGTAATTTTCAAAGGATTCGCAGATCCTGATCAAGTCTTCCGGTTCTGCATTGCCTGATTTACCATTGCGTATTATTCTGAAATTAAGCGATATCTGGTAAATTGATTTTATTACTCCGCCTTGTTTTATTAACTTTTCAGCATGCTTATCAAGCTCATCGGATACAACACCTTTTAAACGAAACATACCCAATACTTCTTTCTTTGCATTTTTAAACAGGTCAAGATATTTGGCAATCCTGTGTTTATTAAATCCCCTTATTAGCTCAATTTCATTTTCACTTTTGCTTATGTTTGATGACCTCTCTTTATATAATTGCAGAACATCACCGAAAGCATCCTGTATGATAGCTGTTGCTTCAAAGTGCTTAGCATTGTGCTCCCTGATTATTTTATCGAGGATGATCTGTGGATTTATGATTTGGTAACTGAGAAACCTGTTAGTCTCAATTTCATTGCAGTAACCCTTTTCGACAAATGATTTTACAATTTCATAAACGGAGTTGCGTATAACTTTTGCATCTTTAGCAATCTCCGAAACAGTCATAGGTATTCCGTTCAGAAGTGCAGTGAACACTTTTGCATCGTATTCTCTGAAACCCAGAGTCTTGAGTTTTTCTATTATGTTCTTATCCTGCAATTTAGTGTAGTTATTGACTACACTAAATTAACATAGTAAACAAGTTTTGTCAATACAATAATTTACACGTCTTAAAATACTGAATTTCCCGGGTGGTCACCCAGCGGGCATTCAGCGGGCACTTTTGGGGCACTTAGCAGGCACTTTATAGTCATTCAGCGGGCACTTTTGGGCAGGAGTTTTTGAAATATGTCCGTAAGCTATTGCAGTATAAAGAGATAACTCGTGACCAAAGTGCCAAAAATGGCTCAAAATATGGCGATTATGAGCAGGAATCGAGGTTTTTCAAAAACCACCCCTGCCCGCTGGTTTTCGGGAAAAAATAAACAAAATGACCGGATTATTGTCGCTATATTTTAAGTGATAAAGTAATACTTGAAGGTTTATCCGGCTCATTACCAAACACACCCCGTCTCCCGATTTCCGCTATCGCTCCATCGGGATCCACCCTTCTTGAGAGGGGAATCCTTACCTGCTTATCACTATATTAATTTAAAAACGCCTAAAATAGCTCAAAAATCCACTCTATACACTCAACGCACTCTAAACACTCCACACACTCTTAACTATTTTCAGATAAAACTTGACAAGCGGCAATCTCTATATTATTTTTATATAGTAGTGAGAATTGCTGCAAAATATCACTCACTATCGTTCTTTGTCAAGATTATTTGTATCAATGGTATGTCGCAATGTAAGTACGGATATGGATATAGATAATAATGGATTGCTGAAACAAACAAGGGCAAAAATTAAAAAATGCACTCCCGGGATTAAAAATCTGCCGGGAAATGCAAATTTTGTGAAGCTAATATAGGCAGTAACATGCCTGCCTGCTGCAGTCAGGGTTACTGCACTCCATAACTATTGTATTTTTAAAAATTACTATTTTATGAGGATCATCTTCTTCACATCACTAAAATTATCCGTTTCACCAGAGGGGTCTACGACAATCTTATAAAAATAAACTCCGCTTGCAAAATTGGAAGCATTCCATTCCACATTATAACTCCCTGCATTTTGCTTTTGATTTATAAGTAAAGCAACTTCCCTTCCGTTTATATCTATGATGGATAATTTCACATTACCGCTCATCGCTAATTGATAATTGATAATTGTTTTAGGATTGAAGGGATTCGGATAATTCTGTGATAATGAATACTCAACCGGTATCTCATTACTTTTGTTTTTTACTCCAACACTGCCGTCTATCCTGAATTTTATAGTAATAATTTTATATACTGAGGCAGAATCATAACCGGTTATAAACATATTATTGTATTTATTGATTGAGACAGAACTGCCGAAATCATTTTCTTGTCTTATGTACCGGTATGTAAAAAGCTGGGTTCTTTCAGTACTATAGCTAAGCACAAAAACATCGTTATTAGTTGAACCGGTTTTAATTGAGCCGGTCAAAATTATATTACCTGCTGTATCAAATGATGCGGCAGTTACACTTTCATTTCCTCCTGAATCGTATGTGTTTGTCCATAAAAAATTTCCCGATGAATCATACAAAACTATTATTGAGTTGTAAGTACTTGCATGTTCTGTTCCTGCAACATATGAATTTCCGTTTTTATCTATTAATAATGCATAAGGGAATATGGATGTGTTTGAACTCCTGTAAATTTTTTCCCATAGCTTAGCACCTTTAGAATTATATTTAATGGTAAAGAATCTGTAATGGTAGCCGCTTACAGAATCTTCAGTTATTCCGGAAATAATAATATTATTATATTTATCAGTTTTCAAAAGGAAAGGCTCACGTCCGGAAAACCCAAGCGGAGGAATTTCATTTTCCCATATTATTGTACCGGCAGGACTGTATTTTATTGTTATTATTCCAAACAAATAATTGGTGCAGTTGCATCTGCCTGTAATAATGCAATTACCGGTTGAATCAAGTGCTATGGCAACCGGTTCATCATTTGAACCTACCTGCCCAAAGTATTGAAACCATAACACATCTCCATTATTATTGTACTTCAAAGTAAGGAACTGGTATTTTTGCGGATTATTGCTTGACTCACCGCACTTTCCGGTTATAAATATATTCCCGTTTTTATCCAAAGCCATTGCAACAGGTTTATTAATATGGTCATAAACGGAATTGTACCGTGCCGTCCATAGCAAAGTACCCGCCGCATTATATTTTTGAGTACAGAATTCTTCTTCCCCGTTTATTTTTTCGCTTTCACCCGATACATAAATAAAGCCAAACTTATCTTTAGTTATACACTTAATAAAATCATTCCTGTCTGCAGGACCATTATATGTTTTAAGCCAAAGCTGATTGCCGCTGCTGTCATATTTAATGAGTAAGAAATCCGAATTATCGCCGTTTACTGTACCACCGGCAGTATATACATTTCCTGAATCATCGGTTGTATTTATGAATGCACTGTATGATATTGTGGGATACTCACGCGTCCATTGCTGGATAATCTGGGATTGTGAAATCTGAATAAAGGAAAACAGAAGAAGCAGTAAAAATTTTCGTGCCATAGTAAGAGAAATAAAGGTTTTATAATAAGCGAATTTTGAATTCCGGATCTCCGTATCCAGCTGAAAACCATGTATTTACATATTTTTGTCGTGATATTTAGCTTTTTAGAGAAAGCAAATATATCGATTAAATACACAATTAACAAATATCCGGCCTTATAGTAATCGCTTTTTTGTATAGAACGTTTCCCGGTTAACAGAATGTTACAGTTAGCAATTTATATATAATGCATTTTTCTCTTGACAAATCAGGTTCTATGTATTATTTTGGAAACTAATAAGACGTAAATAGTTTCCTACGATTAATGAAAAACGATATTAATCCCGAAAGGGAAAAAATAATAATCCACTCACACAGGAAATTCGTTGAAAGCGGCTTCTATAAGGTTACTGTTGATGAAATTGCACGTGAATTATTTATAAGTAAAAACACAATCTACAAATACTTCCCTACCAAAGATGAACTTGTTAAAGGTGTTATATTCGGCATTATGCATTCAACTAAAGATAAAGTTGAGCAGATAATTTCATCAGATACAAATGCTGTTGATAAAATGTTAAAGATACTCGACCTGTTAAGCTCAACAGTTCTGAAATTCAGTGATAAATTTTTAAAAGATATACAGATACACTCGCCGCAGATATGGGAAGAAATTGATTCAGCAAGAAAAAGAATCATGACAAAGAATATCGGCTCTATTATTCAGCAGGGAAAAAAAGAGGAGTATTTTAAAGACTATCCTATCGAAATAATTACATCTGTCATTATTGCCTCCATACGTTCGGTTGTAAATCCGGAATTCCTTTTAAATGTAAAATATACAAGTCAGGAAGTTTTTTTTATTACATTTGAAATCCTGTTACGCGGCATTATGACAGATAAAGGCACAAAAACTTTAAACAAATTAAAACTAATCCGATGAAAAAGATATTATTTTCTTTTTTGCTTTTTTCAATAATAATTTCCGGGTGCGGAGAAAAAAAAGACCCTAACCGTATCACTGCATCAGGTACAATTGAGGCTACTAATATTACAATAAGCACTAAAATAGCAGGACAGATAAAAAAGCTTGTTGTAAAAGAAGGTGATAAAGTGAAAAAGGGAGATTTGCTTGCAGAAATTGACCATGATTTGCTTGATATCCAGTTACGCCAGGCAGAAGCAAATGTGGAAGGTGCAAATGCACAGTTAAAGCTTTTATTAAGCGGTGCAAGAAAAGAAGATATCAGGGCGGCACAGGACCAGCTGAACCAGGTTAAGATAAACCTTGACCAATCAAAAACAGACAGGGACAGAATGCAGGCATTATATGAAACCAATACAATCACAAAGAAGCAGTTGGATGATGCAGAAACAAGATATGAAGTAAATTTATCACAGTATAACGCAGCAAAAGAGAACCTGCAAAAAGTAAAGAATATTGTGCGTCCCGAAGAGATTGAAAATGCCCGTGCAAATGTGAAACGTAATATTGCAAGTGCCGACCTGTTAAGGCAAAACATTGAAGACTGCAGAATATTTGCTCCATCGGATGGAATAATATCTAAGAAGTTTGTTGAAGAGGGAGAAATAGTTTCACCATCCTCTTCCCTTCTGCGGCTATCGGATATGGAAACAGTTAACCTGGTAATTTACGTAAACGAAGTTGACCTGAGCAAAGTAAAACTGGGACAGAAAACGGAAATTAAAACCGATGCTTCAAAAGAGAAATCATATACAGGAAATATAATTTTTATATCACCTGAAGCAGAGTTTACTCCGAAGAATATTCAGACACAGGATGAAAGAACAAAGCTTGTATTTGCAGTTAAGATAGAAATACCAAATCAGCAATATGAATTAAAACCCGGCATGCCCGCAGATGCGGTTATAGTGTTTTAGAGTTCGGAGAGTTCGGAGAGTTCGGAGAGTCCGGAGAGTCACCCCTCCTTACCAAATTTCTATTTGGTAAGGTTTTATCTTGAGATTTATAATCCTCCTATAGAACTTTCCCAAATAGAAATTTGGGAAAGAGAGGTGACTGATTATTACGTAGTGAAGTAACACAATAAACAATATAATTTTTGGAAACGGCAATAGAAATAAAAAATCTTGTAAAGCATTTCGAAGACGTGAAAGCTGTTGATGGAATCAGCTTTGATGTTAAGAAGAATGAAATATTCGGCCTCGTTGGACCTGACGGAGCCGGTAAAACCACAATTATCAGAATACTTTGCGGGTTATTTCTTCCTGATTCCGGTACTGCAGCTATTCTTGGGCTTGACCTTGTAAAACAAATCAACAAGATAAAAAATCAGATAGGATATCTCTCACAAAGATTCAGTTTATATGCCGACCTTACCGTTGATGAAAACATAGAGTTTTTTGCCGATATCCACGGTGTAAAAAAATACCGGCAAAGACGAAATGAGCTATTAGAATTCACAAGATTGACAGATTTCAGAAAATTCCTTGCCGGGAAATTATCAGGCGGTATGAAACAGAAGCTTGCTCTTGCCTGCACACTTATACATAAGCCGCAAATAATTTTCCTTGATGAACCAACTACCGGGGTTGACCCTGTATCAAGAAGAGATTTCTGGAAAATATTATCTAACCTGCTGAAGGAAGGAATTACAATTTTAGTATCAACCCCCTACCTTGATGAAGCAGAAAGATTTAACCGGATTGCAATGATGGATAAGGGAAAAATATTAATGTTTGATACGCCTGCAAATATTAGGAGTTCATTGAAAAAACATGTGGTGGAAATTATTACACCTGATATAAGAAACTCATATAAAATAATAAAAGAAAACACAAATTTCGAAGTACAGCTTTTCGGTGACCGGCTTGATGCTGCCCTGAACAATTACGAAAAAGAATTCGAAGAATTAAAAACATTACTTAATAATAATGATATTGAGATTACAGACATCAGGCAAAAACCAACATCACTTGAAAATGTATTTATTCATTTATTAAAAAATGAAAAGTAATATGAAAAAGTTTATAGCATTAATCCTTATTTTATTTTCAGCAGGCACATTTGCTCAGGAAAAGCTGACATTAAAAGAATGCCTCTCTATTGGTTTAAAAAACAGTAAAGAGCTTGCAATTGCAAATTCACGTATAGTAAGCTCATCTGCAAAAGTAGATGAAATTAACACACAGTATCTCCCCCAATTAAAGTTTAATGCAAGTTATTCAAGGCTAAGTGATGTACCGCCATTTGAAATAACCGTACCCTTTTCTCCGAAACCAATACAGATTGCACCTGCAATCCTGAACAATTATTCATTCCGGTTATCTATGCAGCAGCCGGTATTTACCGGGTTCAGGATAGGTTCATTAAAAAGTGCTGCCGAATTAAACAGGCACGCTGCAGAAGAGGATTATGATAAAGATAAAAATGAAGTGTCAATGAACATCCATAATGCTTTCTGGAATTATTATAAATCAATTCAGGTGAAAAATCTGATGGATGAAAATCTGCAAATGATAGATAAGCATATTGAGGATACAAGGAATTTTATGAGCCAGGGGCTTGCAACACAAAATGACCTGTTAAAGCTTCAGGTTCAGCAATCAAATATAAAACTGCAGCAAATTGATGCAAGAAATAATATTGACCTTGCAAGAACTGCATTAAATAAGGCAATTGGACTCCCTTTGAACAGCCCGACTGAAATTCTTCCTGAAGAAGCAGATATTTCTGCTCCGGTACAATATAACCTGCAGGAATTGGTGAACGAAGCATTGAACAAAAGAAGTGAGTTAAAATCACTCGTTTTAAGAATTGAAGCAGGCATGGAAAATGTGAATGCAGTTAAATCAACATGGTATCCTTCAGTATATGTAACGGGTAATTATTATTACAGCAACCCGAACCAAAGATATCAGCCGCCGCAGGAAAAATTTAAAGGTACGTGGGATTTGGGAATATCATTAAGCTGGGATATCTGGAACTGGGGAAATACTTCTGCTCAAACAGTTCAGGCAGAGCAAAACGTAGTGCAGTCAACTATATCAAAAGACCAGTTGAAGGACGCAATAGAATTTGAAGTAAACCAGAATTACCTGGCTTACATATATAATAAAGAAAAGCTTGATGTTACCAAAACAGCGATTCAGCAGGCTGAAGAAAATTACCGGACAACAGAGGAAAAATATAAATACCAGTTAGCAACAAGCACAGACCTGATAGATGCAGAGACATCATTATTGCAGGCAAATACAAATTATACAAATTCAGTTATTGATTTCCAGTTATCGAAGATAAGATTGTATAAATCAGTGGGGAGAATGATAAATTAATTCTAAAAATTTCGGATTGCGAATTGTCAATTGCGAATTTATTGATTTATTAAATTAGAGGTTAGAAGTTAGAAGTTAGAAGTTAGAAGTTAGAAGTTAGAAGTTAGAAGTTAGATTTATCAATTTCAAATTTATTAATCAATTCGAAATTGACAATCCGAAATTCGAAATTTAGTAATTCGAAATTGACAATCCGAAATTCGAAATAAAATGGATGGGATAGCAGAAAATATTAATGAAGGAAACTAATTCAATAGAAGTAAGAAATCTTACAAAGAAGTATGGCAAATTCACTTCGGTTGACAGCATCAACTTCGAAGTGAAGGAAGGTGAAGTATTCGGGTTTCTTGGTGCTAACGGTGCAGGTAAATCTACAACAATAAAAATGCTATGCGGTATTCTTGAGCCGACTTCAGGTGATGCATCTGTCGGCGGATTCAGCGTAAAAAAAGAGCCTGATAAGATAAAACGGATAATCGGGTATATGTCACAAAAATTTTCGCTGTATAATGACCTGACTGTAAATGAGAATATTAATTTCTTTGGCGGGATGTACGGACTTGAAAACAGCAGAATGGATGAACGGAAAAAATGGGTAATTAAAATTGCTAATTTAGAAGGAAAAGAAAATACTCTTGCCAAACAGCTTTCGGGTGGTTTTAAACAGCGGCTTGCACTTGGGTGTGCCGTTATTCATGAACCTGAAATTGTATTTCTCGATGAACCGACAGGCGGAGTTGACCCTATCTCACGCAGGAATTTCTGGGACCTGATAAATGACCTGTCCCAAAGAGGAACTACTGTTTTTGTTACAACTCATTACCTTGATGAAGCTGAATACTGCAACAGAATAATGATGATAAATGCGGGGAAGATTATTGCCGGAGGAAGTCCGAAAGAGCTAAAAACCAACTACCTGAACAAAACAATTCTCGAAATAGAATGCGAAAATGTTGATGAAGCTATTACGATACTTGACAGCACCGGCTGGATAGATAATTCAGCATATTTCGGAAAATATATTCATGCTACAATTTCTTCTAAGGAAAATACAGGCGAAAGAATCAACGATTTAAATAAGCTGTTGAATGAGAAAGGTATTATTGTAAAAAGAATTGACAGGATAATGCCCTCACTTGAAGATGTATTTGTTAATTTGCTGGAGCCAAAAGAAAAATAAATATGTTTCACAGGATTTACGCAATAATAAAAAAAGAATTAAAGCAGGTAAGACGGGATTTAAGAACTTTACTTATTGTTTTCTTCTTCCCTATCTTCATGCTTATTCTTTTTGGTTATGCCTTAAATTTTGATGTTAACCATATTAAAATCGGTGTATTTGACCAGGACAGATCACCTTTAAGCAGGGAGTTTATTCATTCTCTTTCAAGCAGCGGTTATTTTGATGTGGAAAAATACTTTACTGATAGTGATGAAATAAACAGTGCGTTGGATAGAAAAGATGTTCAGTGCGTTGTTGTAATACCTAAAGACCTTTCGGATAAATTTTACTCAAAACAGGATGCTAAAATTCAATATTTAGTGGATGGTGTTGACGGGAACACTGCTACCGTTGTTATGAACTACTTAAATATAGCTACAAGAAACCTTTCACAGAATTACCAGAAAGAATTTTTGGCACGCAGCGGAATTAAAATATATACACCTGTTGAGCTTGTGCCTGTTTTTTGGTTCAACCCGGAACTTAAGACCACACAATTTTTAGTTCCGGGACTGATTGCTTCTTTACTCATGACTTTATCAGTTGTATTAACTGCTATAGCTATTGTCAGGGAGAAAGAGCTTGGAACAATAGAACAAATAAACGTATCACCCGTTACACCAATCGAATTGTTATTGGGCAAAATAATACCTTATGCAATTCTTTCTTTATTAATAGCATTCCTGATAATTATAGCCGGTTATTTTTTATTCAGCGTTCCAATCAACGGAAGTATTTTACTTTTGTTCTTAACAATATTATTATATCTTTTTTCAGGATTAAGCATTGGTATCCTGGTTTCAGCAATTTCTGATTCACAGCAGGTAGCATTCCAGATAGGATTATTATTTTCGCAATTACCTTCGCAATTATTATCAGGATTTATTTTCCCCATAGAAAGCATGCCGCCTGCAGTCCAGGTATTAACAAACATAACTCCAGCAAAATTTTTCCTTGTAGCAATTAGGTCCATTCTTATTAAAGGAACCGGTATTGAAGCATACTGGGACCAATTGGTTTACCTTTTAATTTTTATTGCAGTATTTCTTTTATTAGCAACTATTAAAATGAAAAGGACAAAACTGCAATGAAGTTAATATTAAAATTTGTAATAAAAGAATTCCTTCAGTTCAAGCGTGATAAAAAAATGCTGATGACAACGCTGGTAGCTCCCATAATACAATTGATTTTTCTGGGGTATGCCGCAACTTTCGATGTTAAAGAAATACATACCGTAATATTAGATAATGACAGAACAGAGACAAGCAGGAATCTGGTAAATGATTTTCAAAGCACAGGTTATTTTGATATTGATTATTATGTAACAAGTTATAATGAGCTGACAGAGCTTATCACAAACGGTCATGCAATGTTCGGAATAGTAATTCCGTCTGATTTCGAAAAAAATATTGGCGGCAAAAAAACAGCAAAGGTGCAGGCAATATTTGACGGCTCTGACGGGAATAAAGCCGCAATAGCTTCAGGATATGTAAACGGAATTTTTTCGAAGTTCTCACAAAATATTTTAACCGAAAATTTTCAGCTTTCAGGAATGAAGGTTCCTTTATCAGGCTCTATACAACCTGAGGTACGCATCTGGTATAACCCCGACCTTACTACAAGAAATTATATGCTTCCAAGCATTGCTGGATTAATAATAATGCTTGTTACTTCCATGTTAACTTCTCTTGCAATAGTTAAAGAAAGAGAGATCGGGACACTGGAGCAATTGATAGTAACTCCATTAAAACCATATCAAATGATACTGGGTAAATTTATACCATTTTCCATCCTGGGATTTATATCTGAGTCTTTGGTTTTAGCCATGATAAGATACTGGTTTCAAATCCCGATAAAAGGCAGTGTTGTATTATTATTTGTTTGTGCTTTTATATTTATGTTTTCAACTCTTGGATTAGGATTATTTATATCAACTATCTCAAAGACACAGGCACAGGCAATGATAACATCAGCATTCGGGATTATCATGCCAATGGTTTTTCTTTCGGGCTTTGCCTTCCCTATAGAGAATATGCCGGTTGTCGTTCAATATGTTACATATCTTATACCTTTACGTTATTTTAATACAATCATTAGAGGTATAATTCTTAAAGGTGTGGGGTTAGAAAGTTTATGGCCTGATGTTTTAATGTTGTTTTTATTTGGAATAATGATTCTTACGCTCAGTTCATTAAGATTCAGCAAGAAGCTCGAATAATCAAAATCATTGAAAATTTTTCGTTTTTTGCGGAATGTTTTAAGAGACTTTAGGGTTTTTCTTCCAAATACGGCAATTCATTAAAAAATGACAATTATTATTATTACGCTATAATTCTAAAATACTTGCTTTTATGCGATTTAGCATTTATATTTGAGAAGTGAAATCCATGAAAAAACAATTCTACATATCCGGACTTTTATTATTACTGATTGTTGGTGTTTTATATGCCGCAACAGAAATCCAATATTTCACTGCAAAAAGCGAACCTGATGCAATTCTTTTAGAATGGAAAACCGGAACAGAAGATAACCTGGACCGTTTTGAAATAGAAAGGGCAGCATCAGATCCGAATAATTTTGTGCAAATTGGTTCTGTAAGAGCTATCGGCAGTAACTCTTATTACTTTTTCAACGATGAAATGAATGCTAATGTTTTGCCTCCAATTTATTATTACCGACTGAAACTCATTAATACCAGTGGTGCCTATACATATTCTAATACGATTACTGTCACGCATATTATCTCAGGTGTTAGGAGTACCTGGGGCAGTATAAAAGCAATTTTCAGATAGAACCGGATCTACGTTTAACATTCCTATAGAAGACTATTCAGTCTTTATCAATAATTTTTTTGACAATTAATCCTTTTTATTAAATTTAATAGGAAGAAATATGGACAATATCACTACAAGACCTGTTCTATCAACAATTACCGAACAAGAAATTGCTGACGGAAAAATGATGGGTATCCTTGCTTACATCATTTTTTTAGTTCCGCTGTTAGCAGCAAGAGAAAACAAATTTGCAATGTTCCACACTGAGCAATCTATCATCTTATTGGTAGTATTTTTTGTATTTTACATTGCTATCTGGATATTAACATTTATCATTGGGCAGATAAGCAGCACACTTGCCTGCGGAATTTCTATACTAATGATAGTTCCCTGGATATTATATCTTGTTTTATGGATAATGGGAATCATCAATGCTGCCGGCGGAAAAGTTAAAGAGTTACCAATTGTTGGTAAATATGGTTCAAAACTTAACTTAGTTAAATAATAGGAGATAATTTTATGGCAGAAACAAGACAGCTTAATATTACACCTCAGGAAGTCGAATCCGGCAAAACTATGGCTATCATAGCTTACTTCATTTTCTTTGTTCCTTTACTCGTTGAAGAAGCAAGAAATAATAAGTTTGCAATGTACCATACCGAACAATCTATCCTTATTTTAATTTTAAATGTGGTTGGATTGATATTAGGAACTATCGGCTCATTTGTTTGCATCGGTGCAATATTTTATTTAATTAATCTATTTGCTTTTGTGTTATGGGTGATGGGTTTAATTAACGCAATTCAGGGACAAGCAAAACCGGTTCCTCTGGTAGGACAATATGGAGAAAAGTTTAATCTTGTCAAATAACATCAAAATAAGTTGTTAACTTTATGCACTCGTTAGTCATGTAATGAGTGCATTTTTTTTATAAAATACTACAATGGAATTAATATCAGAACTACAAACCTCAAGAACTTTCTTTCTTATTTCAGCAATAATTAACTTATTAGTATCTGTTGGTTGGGTAATTTCCGGACCGGCAATAGTAGTTGGTACGTGCGGAGTTGGATGCCTGTTTTTCATTATACCTATTATCAGCATTATTAGTACCGTGATGGATTTTATCGCTTATAATAAGTTAAGCTCATTAAACAAAACAGGTACATACCAGACAATCCAGATTGCTGCAATATTAGAAATAGTTACAATAGTATGCGGTAACATTATCAGCATGGTATTTGGTATTATCACTTTAACTAATTTGAATAAAGAGCATGTAAAAGCTTTCCTCAGAGAAAAGGGAGTATTTTAACAAACACAAGCAGAATAAGCAAAGCAATCATATCAGATTAATTATTTTGTTTATTCAGTTTTTTAAGCTACAGCATTTACAGTTTATTCTTAAAATTAATTTTACATTAAATTTATTCTGAACTACAGGTAAATTAATTTTTAAATAATTATTGTTATAAATACTCAATATCTCTTAATTAAACAGCGACTTATCTCAAATTAAAAAGAAGCCAATAAAGGAGGCACAATGAAATTTGCAAAACCAGCTGTTGCGTTACTTATTTTTGTCTGTTTTGCCCTACCTTTCATGAATCTTACATGCGGTGGACAAACCATTCTGACCTTAAACGCATACAATTTAACTTTCGGAACATCTTATTCACCAAGCGGCGGTTTGGATTTCGGCAGTACGGAAAAGAAAAGTGAAAAAATAGGACCCGACGCAATTATAATAGGTGCTTTTGTTTTAGCACTGTGTATTTTAGTTTTTAGCTTTTTCAATACAGCTCTTTCCAGAAATATTTATATGATTGGAGGGTTTCTCAGTTTCATCCTGATTCTTGTCTTCCGGTTCAAGACCGGCAGCGAGATACAGCAAGGGGGGCAAACGATAGGTGCGGAATTTGCTTATGGATTTTATATTACAGCAGCAATGTTCCTGATAATCGGAATACTTGGCGTACTTACTCTTAAACCCAAAGCACCGGTAACAGCAGCAGTTGAAAATCCGGAGAAGATTCCTGTTGAAACACCACCCGCTGTGTAAAATTTAAAACATTTTTTAGCTATTAAAAAAGCAGTACAGGTAATTTGCCTGTACTGCTTTTTTATTTAAATTTACTTTATTAATTCCGTATTACTCTTAATTTCAAATTGAGTTCTCCGGGTTTACTTGGTTCACGAACTATTTAATCAATCCCGCAAAGCCGGATTTCATAAATAGTTCTCACGAACTATTTAATCAAAATCATTTTCTTAGATATGCTGTAACCTTCCGAAGTTAGTTTATAAAAATAAACTCCGCTTGGAAAATCACTTGCATTCCATTCAGCTTCATATGTGCCGGGCTTGAGTTCTTCATTGACAAGAATTGTTACTTCTCTTCCAAGGATATCAAATACTGCACACTTCACTAATTCAGCCCCTGTACCTTCCGGAAAACCGGATCTTCGGCCCTCAAGGGGGGATTTCGGTACTGAAAACTTTATCTTTGTTGATGGATTGAACGGATTGGGATAGTTTTGAAATAAAGAAAGCTTTTCCGGTACACTGTTAGAAATATTTTCCACGCCTATCAGTTCAATCATATTTCTTCTCCAGCTGCCATAATTTGTTCCGGCAATTAAAACATAATTAGAAATGCAAAGCGAATATACACTTATTCCGGATGGAAATGCATCATTTATTTCAATCCAGTTTACACCATTATCGTTAGACATGAACAATCCCGAGTTAGATGTTCCGGCAAACATATTCCCCCAATGCTCTATCAATGCATTGACTGTTTTATCATTTATGGAAGTTTGTTGAGTCCAGTTTGTACCGTTATCGGTAGTTTCATATATGCCGTTATTTTCTGTACCGGCAAATATCTTATTCCCGTTTGCGGCAAGTGATAAAACCGTACGGTTATTTAATGAAGTCTGTTCCCATGCGGAACCTCCGTTGGAAGAAATAAAAACTCCGTTATATGTCCCTGCATATATATTGCCATCTAACATTACAATTGCATGAATTACCTGGTTGGATAAACCGGACTGAGCCCAGTTTACACCGTTATCCGAAGATATATACATTCCGTTATCAGAGCCGGCAAAAATAGAATTATTGTATTTTGCCAATGACCTTACAGTCCCGTTATTTAAAGAAGTCTGTGTCCAATTATCACCGTTATTACTTGAAAAATATATACCCATGCTTTCACACCCTGCGAATATATCTGTACCATTAATTAATATGGACCTAAAATATTTACCATTAGAAAACTTCTTAAGCCAGTCCCTGCCAATGGTGTTGGAAGAATAAACACCAAAGTTATCAACTCCCGAAAAGACATTGTAACTGCCTGATGTACCGTAGGTCCCTGCAAGAGATATAATATTAAGGTTATTGAATGAGGTCTGTGACCAGTTTTCACCATTATCAGAAGAAAGATGTACCCGGTATCCCGCTCCGGTAAAAATATTACTATTATTTACAGCCAGGCAGCAGACACCGCTATCCCAATTGTTATACTGATTGGTAAGGGAAGCCTGTGACCAGTTATTGCCGTCATTATTGGAAATATACAGCTCATTACTTGTACCTGCAAAAATGTTTGTGCTGTTAAAAGCCAGTGAGTAAACTGAACCGGAACATGTAAAGACCTTGCTCCAGTTTATTCCGCTGTTGTACGAAATATAAACTCCGCCGTTTGCAGCGGCAAATACTTTATCATCTTTTACAATCAGCGAATGAATGCTTACATTGTTTAATTCTGTACCACCCCAAAATGTCCCATAGTTGGTTGACCTGAAAACCCCTGCTGCGGTACCGGCAAAAATAATATTGCTGCTGTTAACTGTAATTGCATTAATAAACTTGTCAGCCATACCGATTCGTACCCAAGTGGTACCATTATTAGTGGATATATAAACACCGTGACCTGTACCGGCATAAATCTTATTGCCGCTTACACATAAAGCTGCAACTGTTTCATTATTTAATGGAGTTTGAGTCCATGTAATACCATTATCAGTGGACTTATAAACACCCTTCGTATTAAATCCTGCACCGCCGGTACCTGCATATAAATTGCTGCCATTTATTAGAATTACATTAACTCTGACATTATATAAAGAAGTTAAAGCCCAGGACCCGCCATTGTTTGTAGATATTTGTACTCCGAAATCACAGCCGGTATAAATGGTATTGCCGTTCACAGCAATTGCATATGGATATCCGAATATTCCTGCATCCTGCAGCCAATAAGAACTCACTGAATTAAAACTCAGTAATAGAAAAATGATGCAACAAATTATTTTAAAAATTTTCATATCATGTAAGTATATTAAAGAAGATTTGCCGGAGAAAGCAGATTTCATATTATTGCTAACCTGCTTACGAGTAAAGCAATTACAGCAGTATGTATAAGCCGGTTCTGCTGTGATGTTAGTAAATAAACTGTTCCCGATTAACTAAATAATATAAAAAACAAACAGATATAATATATACAAGATTTAATAACTTAACAAGATATATTAATATTCATTGATTGCTTATTAATAAAAAAGGGCTAAAAGCCCCTTTTTTTATCGAGTGAATTAGTTCTTATTTCACCAAAACCATCTTTTTTAAAGCGGTAAAATTAGAAGTTTCAAGCTTAAATATATAAACTCCGCTCGTGTAATTTGTACCGTTAAAATCAACTGTATAATAACCCGCATTCAAATTGCCATTTACTAAAACCGCCGCTTCACGACCTAACAGATCATAAACTTTTAACACCACATTTGTTTGTTCGGGTATTGCAAAGTTAATTT
>RPQH01000017.1 GCA_003820375.1 Ignavibacteriota bacterium | reverse complement strand
TTAAGTTTGTTAAGTTTGTTAAGTTTGTTAAGTTTGTTAAGTTTGTTAAGTTTGTTAAGTTTGTTAAGTTTGTTAAGTTTGTTAAGTTTGTTAAGTTTGTTAAGTTTGTTAAAAGCAACCCAACCACTCTTTTCCCGCCTGCTAAGGGCAGTCCCAACTGCAACGGGCAAGCAGGCAAATGGTCCCACGGGGATCTAAAGAAAACTTGAAAAAGAGAGGTTCAGGTAACAAACTTAAAGAACTTAACAAACTCTAAGAACTTAACAAACTCTAAGAACTTAACAAACTCTAAGAACCTTCCAAACTCTCTGAACTCTCCAAACTCTCCGAACTCTAAAGTTTTTCCTTCAAAAAGCTTACTGCTTTATCAATTACTTTTTCAAAAGCCGGGGTTGTTCCTTTGAAAGGATGCTCTGTCCCAAATGTATGCCCTGTGTTTGGTACAATATATAGCTCAGTAATTTCCTTATTTGAATTTTCGAAAAGTTTTTCCGCTTCTTCGCTTCTTACAGAAAGGTCTTCTTTTCCATGAATTATTAAAGCGGGTTTTTTTAAATTTTTCATAGCTTTTATTATATCCAGCCTGTCACGATTGTCTTCTATATCTTCGAGCAATGATACATTCATCCGCATCATCTGGTTAGTTCTTGAATTCAGCACTTCAAAATAACCGGCTTCCTTCCATTTCTTTTTATGCTCCTCCGAATACCTGTCGAAACCTGAGACTGAAGCCAAAGTTACAATGCATTTAATCCTGTTATCTTCGCTTCCTTTAATAATAGTAGTCCCACCTCCGCGTGAGTGGCCAATAAGTGCAAATCTTTGGTTATCTATATTATACGCATCAGCATTGTTATAAAAATAGTCAATCACATTATGCAGGTCATTAAGCTCTTTAGAAAAAGTGTTACCGGCAAAAAGGTCAAGCCTTGTGAAATCCATGGATGATTCATTCGATACACCGTTATGAGTAAAATTAAAGCTTGCAGCAGCAAATCCATTATCCGCAAATTTTTGCATCATATAAGGGAAACCTCCCCAATCTTTAAATCCTTTAAAACCATGGGAAAATATTACTAACGGGTAAAATGCATTTTTTTCTGACGATTCTCCTGTTTTTAATGCATTATTTGACATTTCGGGTAAAAATAAGTCGCAGTTAATTTCAGTAACATTTGAGGTAATATTTATCTTTTTTAACATTTCTTTCATTTATTTATTGATTCAGGCACAAAATAAATAAAAATAATAAGAAGTAATATTGAAAACAGGAAATGCCCATCTGTATAAAATATTGTAAAATAGTTCCATTTGGTACTTGACATAATAAATAAAAGTATTTAACTTGATAAACTTTAAAAGAACAATTTAACAAAATAACATATTTGTGAAAAAAGATACACTTTCTTCAATGGGTGCTTGTACTCTGTCTGTAAGGGCTTTTTCAATGGGATTTTATAACCGGAAAAGCAATGACGGCAATACAAGTTATATTCCACAGGGAATGTATCATCAGCAAGGAACGTCTAAAAAAACCTTGCAGGCAAATGAATTAGTTTGTTCACCGGGAGTAAATGTTACATCTTCAGTTAAAGAAACAAAAACTTTTACCGGTTTATTATACCCGGTTCAAAAAGCTCAGTCTTTATATGAACAATCACCGGCAACTGCATACTTATCTTCAGAATGGTCGCTTGCTTATTCAAATACGATAAATAATAATAAAACAGATATAAGAGGCTTTGGACCCGTAACCGGTTCTTTTAAACATGATTTATGCTTTGATTCATCATACAGCGCCGGAGATGTTAGTGTTCCGGCAGCAGATTCATTTATATCACCCGGTTTATTAAGTTTAATACCGGTATATAAAAAAATACGGGGATGTTTATTATCATCAAATCCGTAAATAATTAGAGTTTTTAAAGTCATTAAAGCTATATAAAGTTCTTTTACAAAAAATATTTTAAATTTTCAGGCTTTTATGGGAACTTTTTAGAAACGCATGTTTTTTTGTGACTTATTTTTGGGTTGTATGAATTCCATACATAGTTTATGTTATAAGTGTAAAAATAATCGATACCCGTTATTTGATAAGAAGAATCATTTTAACCATGTTGGTTTTAACATTATCGTTGTGTCGTTAAATTTTATTAAAAATATTCTCCTTGTTTAAATAACTACTAAAGATTATTTGCTATAATCACTGCCATATATCAGATATACAAGTTATGGCTGTATTTTTTAATAAACCCGAACTACTAACTAATTTAAAAAAAAAGATGAGAAAAGATCACTTTACAAAATTGCTCGTTTTGGCAATTGCGATTGTATCACTATCAGCAAGCAGTGTGTTTGCTCAGGCTACAGCCGTTTCGCAGAACTCCATTCAACATAACGAAGGTATGATTGGTGCACAATGCGTAGGCGGTTTAGTTTATGATGACAATACTTGGGAAAACGGTTATGGATGGAATCCCGGTTACGGTATTGGTAAATGGGCTTTGAAAATGACCCCGGCTACTTACCCATTCACAATCAATCAGGTTTGCTTATCTCTTACAAGAACAGCAGCAGGCTCTGCAAACTGGACCTTTGACATCGTATTCTATGATGCAACAGGTACAGGCGGCGGACCGGGAACATTAGTTCATACTATTGCTAACCAGGTTGCAACAGGTGTTCCTATTTGGCCGACAGTTTCATGGTTTGATTTCACAGGTCTGTCAGGTATTCCTCCACTTAGCTCAGGACAGAGCTATTATGTAGGTCTCAGCTATGACCCTGCAACCATGCCGTCACATTACATTGGTGCAGACGAAAGTGCAACAACAACAATGAGACCCGGCTACGGATACATTCAGTCAGCATGGGCAGGTATTCAGACATATTTCCCGTCATACAAATGCATTGGTGTAAGAGCTGACGGAACCGGACAGACATTTGCTCATAACATAGCAGTAGGTCCATTCCTTAGCTTACCGGGATTATTCAATTCTGGAGTACAGAAGGTAATTAAAGCTAAAGTACAGAACCAGGGAACATCAAATGAATCAGCTATCCCGATGAAATTCTTCGTAAATGGCACACAGGTTAATACCTCAACCATTGCTACCTTGAATGCCGGCGCAGTAGATTCAGTTGCATATAACTGGACACCTGCAGATACAGGAAACTATGTTCTTAAGATAGTATCTGCATTAGCAACAGATGAATTCAGAGGCAATGATACAGTAACAACAACAGTACATGTGTATCCTGTGGGATACTTCTCAACATGCTGGGGAACAGGTTCAACTGCAGTAGGATATCCTTTCTATACATTCTATATGGATGCAAGAACCGATATGCTTTATACCGCAGCTGAAATTGGCTTAGGTGCTCCGGCTACAATTCAAAAAATCGGATTCACAGTATTAAGTGCAGCTCCTCAGGTAATGAACGGATTCAAATTAAGAATGCAGAATACAACATTAACAACATTAACATCATTTACATCATCCGGATGGACAGATGTATATACCGGAACCTATTCAATTACAACCCCGGGATTAATGTACATTACTCTGCAGAACAATTTCGCTTATACAGGCGGAAATCTTTTAGTTGAGATTTGTTTCAATAACTCAAGTTATACATCAAATTCAACAGTAGCAAGTACTGCTAATGCTGGAAGAGTATATTATAACTATCAGGATATATCAGCAGGAGACGGTTGCGTCCAGATAACATCAGGTACAACTCCTCCGGCTACACTTCCTAATGTTTGTTTCCAGGGAACAGTACCGACCGGTATTCAGAATCCAAGTGGAATTCCGGCAGAGTTCTCATTATCACAGAACTATCCTAACCCGTTCAACCCATCAACAGTAATTAACTTCGCATTGCCAAAAACATCGAATGTTAAATTAACTGTTTTTGACGCTCTGGGCAGAGTAGTTACAACATTAGTAAATGAAACCAGAAAAGCTGGCAACCATAGTGTAGAATTCAACGCTTCAAATCTTGCAAGCGGACTCTATATCTACAAAATAGAAGCCGGTGATTTCACTGCTACAAAGAAAATGTTACTTGTAAAATAATTTGCTGAAAAGCAATTTTATACAAAAGCCCGGCATCCGCCGGGCTTTTTTTATTTGATAATTTGCACTTTTTTTATTTGTTTTATTATTTAACTTGTAATATTATGAGGCAAATTTTTATTGCAATATTACTGCTCCTATCAGTATCTGCATATGCTCAGCAAAGTGTATTATTTATTGAGAAACACAAAGCAAATAATGAACATTGGCTGTTTAACTCATATTCAGATTCAACAAACGGAACATGGAACTATGTATCTCCTGTTCCTCAACCATTATGCGGTGTTGTTTCTTGTTATATACCTTCAATTAACAAGATATTAATTTGCGGCGGGCTTAACTCTTCTTTGGCTCCTCAAAGAACATGTTTTTTTTATGACCCTGTTAATAATTCTTATTCTGCAGCAGATTCATTACCGGTCGGAAGGGCTTTCGGTAAACTTGTTACAGTTAGAGATTCAATTTATTTGGTCGGCTCTATTAATTCAAATTTTAATATTCCGGACGGTGCACTGTTTATGTATTTATTAGACAGCAATAAATGGGTACAAAAGGCAAGTACTCCTGCTCCGTTTATACAGGAAATGGCGGTTTGCGTATGGAGTGACAGCTTAATAGTTACTATCGGCGGTTCAACCGGCGGCTTTTCCGGTGCTACAAATACTGTCAGGATTTTTGATCCCTTTTATAATTCATGGAGAACTTTAACAACTACATTCAGTACACCTGTTGTTACAGCACAAGCAGAGATTCTGGATAGTAACCTAGTTGTTGTAGGGGGTTTTGGGTATTTAGGCTTGAATAAGGTCTATCATACTATATTTAATCCTGCTCTTGATACAGCATTGGAATTGGATTGGAAAGACCTTGGAGTTACACCGTTTGGTACTTCTGTTTACAGGGTGGCAGGCGGAAAATGGGCAAACTACATGCTGTTCGGTCCTGCTATTCATGATACTTTGGCTGTTCCTCAAATTTGGGGATTAAATATTGTTGATACTACTTTTACCTGGAGAAGATTTTTACCTGATATGCAGGATTCAATTTCCAATATCACATCAATATCTGTTATTTCAACTGCTGATTCAGTCCATTTTTATTTATTTGGCGGTATCTTTAACAATCTTGCATTTACAGATATATCTTCGAAATATACTTTTTTCAATCCTTATATAGGTATTACGGGTAAAGGTGAAAATGTTCCACAAGGTTACAAGCTGTATCAAAATTATCCTAATCCTTTTAATCCTTCAACAGTTATTAATTATTCTTTGCCAAAAGCAGGCGTAATTAAATTAGTTGTTACAGATGTATTGGGAAGAGAGATATCAATATTAGTAAATGAATATAAGCAGGCAGGAACCCATTCTGTTATGTTTAGAAAAAACTCATTAGCGAGCGGTATTTATTTCTATACATTAATTTCCGGTGACTTTAAGGAATCAAAGAAAATGTTATTATTGAAATAGTGACATATGTCACTATTGTAAATAGTAAACACCCGTATCATATAATACAAAAGCCGTTTTAAAAAACGGCTTTTGTGTTTCAAACTGCCTGTTTCCAACTCTAAGAATTTAAATAATTCCATGCAAGGTAAGCCATGAATCCTGCACCTGTTGATAATGCAGATTCATCAAGATTTATTGTCGGGGTATGAATATCAGTAGTATTCCCGACACCAATTCTATAAAATGTACCGGGTACTTTTTTCAGGTAAAAAGCAAAATCCTCGGCACCCATTAATCTTTCAGCTTCAAAAACATTCCTGCTTCCTATAAACTCTTTTGCTGTTTCAGTTGCAAAATCCGTTAACTGCTCATCATTGATTAATTCAGGATAACCGGGTGATATTTCGAATTTATATTTTGCACCGGAAGCTGATGTAATACCTTTTATTGTTCTGTCTATCTGCTTTAACGTTTTCTTGCGGAGTTTTTCGTTTAACGTTCTTATTGTACCCGAAAGCTTAACTTCAGCAGGAATAATGTTGGTTGCACTCCCGCCTTCGATTTTTCCTATTGTTATTACTACCGGGTCATAGGGGCTGGTATTCCTTGATACGATTGTTTGCAAAGCAAGAATTACCTGTGAAGCAGCAACAATAGGGTCTATTGTCAGGTGCGGTTTTGCACCGTGTCCTGTTTTGCCGTAAATGGTAATGTATAGCTCATCCTGCGAAGCCATCATAACACCCGGGTAAAAGCCAAGGGTTCCTGCCGGTTTATCTACAATTACATGCTGTCCGAAAATTGCATTAACCCGGGGATTATTCAGAACACCTTCTTTTACAAGTATTGAAGCTCCGCCGGGATTCTTTTCCTCTGCCGGTTGAAAAATAAATTTTACATTGCCATTTAGCTCATCTTTTAATTCAGATAGAATCAGTGCAGCTCCATACAGCATAGCAGTATGGGCATCATGGCCGCAGGCATGCATTACACCGGGATTTTTAGAGGCAAACGGCAGACCCGTGTTTTCATGAATTGGAAGAGCATCAAGGTCTGCTCTTAATCCTACACACTTTGTACTTTTATCATTTAACAAAGCAACAACACCGGTTTCAGTAATTTTATCTACCCTGTTTAATTTTAGCTTAGATAGTTTATTGTAAACCAGCTTTGAAGTTTCATATTCTTTGAAAGCTACTTCCGGATTTTGATGTATTGTTCTTCTTAGTTCAATAATATTACCGGAATATTTACGTGCTAAATCTTTTATTTTTTTATTTATATCCATATAATAACTAATAGTCTATCCGGAATATTCCCCAGAAAATATTATCAGAAAGGGTTCTGTTTTGCTCTGTATAATCATAAGACCTGTTCTGATATCTTACAGTTAAAAAGTATTGTAAGATCGGCTGCCATGTAAGCTCAGCAGTTATGATATTTCTGTTCAAGCGTATTCCTCTGAGAAATTCGTTTTTTACTACCACATCATTTTCACCGCGGAGAATAGATGAACCAACGTTAATAAAATTACCTGTACTGTCAAAATAATTCAGTCCTGTTCTTTGAAGCTGGTACATAAGATTAACATTCAACCTGCTGCCTAAATTATATGATAAATTGAAAGCATGTTCATCGGAATTCGGATTTAAAGCATGACCTAAAGGCAGATTCCAATGAGTATATGAATTTTTATTTAGTCTGTGTGTGTATACAAACGGTTCAATATGAGTAAACTCATAAATCAAGTTAAGATTTTTCAGCATGAAAGCATCCTGCCAGCTTAATCCGCCCTGGAACGCAAACTTATTGGTATTTGATGCTGCATTTGATTTTCCCAGTGTTTCAAAATCTAAATCATCTATTAATAAGCTGCCTTGCAGAGATAATTTTTTCACGGGAAAGAATTGTGCATCTATTCCGATTAATGCATTATTGGCATCTTTGCCGGGAAGCTCGGCGTTCAAATCGGCAGAGGTTAAAAATGCAAATGGATTTAAGAAAGCAAAATTTATTGGTGTGTTACTGTATAACAGCATTTCACTGAATCCAAGCTTCATGAAACCGGAAAACATCGGCCCGATTTCTACCCGGTGGAAAACAAGGTATTTGGATGACAACTGTACACCTGCTGTATCGCTGCCAACAATACTTGAATGAAAAAAAGAGTATCTAATCTTTTTATAATGCAGGTCTAACTTTAAAAAATCAAACGGTGCAACATTTTTATTTGATAAAAATAAGTTATCTAAATAACCGGGTCCCATATTTAAAGCTTCTCTTCCGATTGTTAATCCGAGCCAATCGGCCGAAGTAGCGTAACGCAAATAACCTTCGAAATTATCGTATGTCTTACTGCCTTCACTTATAAATTTTCTTGTTGAAGCAAGCTGGGGGTCAAATGAAGCCGCAAATAATGCATCTTTATCAGTTCCGCCTAACCTAACACCATTTGATAATCTAAAGTAATATCCGACTGAATTAAACAATGTACCTCTTAATCTTGTACCAAGCTGTCCGAGCAGAACATGCGGTTTTCCCAATGAATCACCGTCTGCCCCGTTATATCTTAGCTCTCCTATACCATCCCAGAAAAAAGCAGATGAAGAATCTGCCATTGCATAAAGATATTTCTGCTTTTTATTGGTGAATATGTTTGAGATTTTAAAATCAGAAAATAAAGAAACGGATTTTTTAAGTGTGCGGTTAATGTCATATTCAAATTCTATATTGAAATCATCCAGCAGTTTTTTATCGGTTGAAGATATATTCGTTCTTTTGTTTTCTATTTCTTTTAAGAACCCTGCAATCTCACGCCTTGAAATTGGTATCATGGAAGGTGAATAATTATTTATCACCTTATTGATATACATTCTCTCAAGGAAATCATATATCCTGTTTGAGGGCGGAACAAGCTCAACTTGTGAATAAATTTTTGAACCGGAAAGAAAAAGAATAGATATAATAAAAAAAACGAAAAAGCAGTATTTCTTTTTGCTCATAATTTTTAATTTATTTTTTTCGAAAGATTATACAGCAGATTTAATCTAAATCCTTTAATCTTTCCCGCATTTCTAATATAATATAATGAAAGATAATGGAATGAATGCTTTCCGAGGTACACATATCATTAAGTATAACATTTACCGAGTGGTGAGCAATCTTCTTTAATTTTCCGCCGTCAAAGCCGGTAATACCGATAGTAGTCAAACCTTCATTGTTAGCCCACTCTATCGCTTTAATAATATTAGGGCTGTTTCCGGAGCCGCTGATAGCAATCACCATATCACCCGGAGCCGCAAAGGTTCTCAGCTGCTGCTCAAATATACTGTCATAGCCTTCGTCATTACCCTGTGCGGTAATAAAAGGAAGATTATCAGTTAAGCTTAATGCTTTAATTCTCTTCGGCTGGTCATGTTTAAGGCGTGTACCTTTAGCCAGGTCCTGTGCAAAATGTGAAGCATTTGCCGCGCTCCCGCCGTTGCCTATAACAAATACAAATTTGTTTTTTACGTATGCTTCAACCAGAAGGTCTGTTAATATTTCAACTTCCTTAATATCAATAGAATCCATAACTTTAGTTATGGTATTTTTGTAACTGTTAAAATTCATGTTTTCCTGTCTTAAAGGTATGAAACATACAATAAATTAAGTTTTTACTCAATGATAAATTAAAAATTATTTTGATGCGGCTTTTCTGACAACATTCAGGTTTTTCATGGTTTTTTGAGAATATTCAAGAATATCATCAATATCAGTCTGAGATTTGAGGTAATTCACATATTCCTTAACACTGTCATAAGCATCTCTTTTGGGAGCCCAGCCCAAAGTTTTTATTTTCGATATATCCGAACATGCATTTCTGGTATCGCCAAACCTGTATTCGCCGTTTATTAGCGGTTTTATATCTTCTTTTCCGAATTCTTTTGCTACTATGTTTGCAAATTCTTTTACCGAATAATCTTTTCCGCCGCCGACACAAAACGCCTGGTAGTCAGCCCTGTCATCCTGCATCATTAGAATATTTGCATCAACCACATCATGAACATTCACAAAGTCTCTCATCATATTCCCGTCTTCATATATAACAGGCGGCTTATCGAAGAAGTAGCTTAAGGAAAAAATCCTGCATGCACCGCTGTACATATTATAAAATGACTGCCGTGAACCCTGTACAATTGAATAACGCAGTGCAACGCTGGGTATATTATATCTTTCACCGAAATTTAATGCCATTAACTCCTGTGAATATTTAGACATGGCATATTGATTTGGCGGAGAAGCGTATGTTTCAGGTGTCCATTGCCACTGTAAAGGTTTCCCATTTTCATCAAGAAAATCCCATATCCCTTTTTCAAGCTGTTCGTTTGACCTTCTTTTGGGGTAGTAATACTTTCCGTCAGCAGATTTGTAAATTCCTTCTCCGTTAACAAATTGTGAAGAAGCAACTATTATTTTTTTTATCTTTAAATTTTCTGCAACTGCAATTTCATATATTAAAGCTGTTCCAACGGAATTAACATGAAAGAAGGTTGAAAAATCAGGAAGGTAATCCTGGTATGCTGCAAGATGAAAAACATAATCAACACCTTTTAATGCTTTTCTGACAGTTTCTTTATCTCTAATATCACCTAAAATAAACTCAGCTTCATCAGGAATATAATCAGGTTTGCCTTTAAGATGAACAGGTTTTTGGAGATTATCCAGAATCCTTACGCCATAGCCCATGGATAGTAACCTATCAACCGTATGAGAGCCTATGAATCCTGCACCGCCTGTAACAAGTACTAATTCCATAAATTATTTAATGTCGTATCTGCTTTGGTTAAAAATTATCTTACTTCCGAATTTTTCCAAAAGGAACGGCAGTTCCCTGTATTCACGCATAGCATGTCTTAACCTGTCCTGGTTATTTCTTTCACAATAAACCAGCAAAAATCCTCCGCCTCCGGCTCCTGATATCTTAGCTCCTAAAGCACCGTTTTCCATTGCAATATCATGCATTCTTTCAATATCCTCGTTTGTCACATTATTTGCAAGTTTTTTCTTCCATTCCCAGTTCATCCTGAGATTTTCACCTACTTTATCGATATCCATTTTATTCAAGGATTCTAATGTGCAGTATGCTAATTCTTTAATCTTATGATGGAATTCAAGAGTATTTTTTATATTTTTTCTCTGCTCTTCAAGTATTGAGCCGGCCTTGCGTGTTGTGTTTGTAAAAAATAACAGCAGGTTTGAACCCAGTTTCCTTTTGTGTTCATTATCGAGCATGATATCATTTACTTCAACTATTTCGTTTTTGCAAAATTTAAAGCTTTTCAATCCGCCGTATGCGGCTATGTATTGGTCCTGTTTACCGATAGGTCTTTCAAGTATATCAATTTCAATTTTGCATGCTTCCTCGGCAAGCTGTTTTGCTGTAATCTGAACACCCTGGAATTGATAAAATGCATTAAGTAACCCGACGGATAAGCTGCTTGAAGAACCAAGCCCTGAACCTTCTGAAGGAATATCTGCGAGCATCAGGATTTCAAATCCTTTTTTTAAACCTGTTAACTTAGCGGCTTCTCTCACCAAATCATGCTGAATGTCATCTATATTGCTTACAATTTCTTTTGTTGAGTAATCAACATAAATAAAATCGTCGAATCTTTCTTTAACAATTACATAAAGATATTTATCTATTGCAGTACTGACAACAAAGCCGTCATGCTGCGAATAATAATTTTGCAAATCAGTGCCGCCGCCAGCCAGACTAATTCGTAATGGCGTTTCGGAAATTATCATCTAAGTAGTTCTTTTTATAATTCTACGACGTATTCTGAAGATAACTCTTTTATCAGCTTATATTTGTTCCCGGCATTATCTTCAGCAATACCATCTTTAAAAATTAATTTTTCGCCGGTTTTTGATATCCAATAAAAAAACTTTGCGGGATTCCCGATTACAAGCGCAAAATCAGGAACATCTTTTGTAACAACAGCTCCTGCCCCAACCATGGAATACTTCCCTAAAGTTATTCCGCAAATTATTGTTGCATTAGCTCCTATGCTTGCTCCTTTTTTCAGCAGAGTTTTTATATTTTCACCATGATATACCTTACTCCTGGGAAAAAGGTCATTTGTAAGAACACAATTTGGTCCCAGGAATACATCATCTTCTATTGTTACTCCATCCCAGATCGAGATGCCGTTTTTTACCGTTACTCTGTTGCCTATTGTAACTCCGCTTTCAACAAAAGCGTAATCACATAAATTACAATCTTCTCCAATAATAACATTTTTTAGAATATGAGCAAAAGCCCAAATTCTGGTATTTTTGCCGATTGTGTCACTTTCACAAAGGGCTGTTGGGTGTACAAAATAATTTTTTTCAGACATTTATAATATAATTTACCGGTTTAAACTTTGCTTGAACATTCTAACAACTTTACTACTTCAAGCCCTATTAACCCGTCATTTACCGGTTTTGTATCATTAACTATTGAATTAATAAACTCCCCGCACTCCATTCTCAGAGGTTCGTGCTGCTCCAAAGGAACAATGTGGATTTCGCCGGCCTGGTAGCCGAGCTTAACTGTATCTGATGCTTTACTATTGATTCTATTATCTATTCCTTTTCCGTACAGCTTAACTTTTCCATCCAATGCCAGCATTTCATCATATACAATTGTGCCTTCTGTTCCAAAAATCTGCATAAGTCTTGTCTTATTTGAAGACAGCCAGCTTAAATGAATATGTGAAGTTATACCGCTTTCAAACTTCAAATCAATGTGCGCATCATTTACTAAAGGAATTGAAGTACCCTTAACCTTTGAAGGATTAAATGGAAATGAGTTCCTTAAACAATTTACATCAACAGGAATTTCTTCAAGAAGATAAAGAATGATGGAAAAATCATGTGGACCCAGGTCCCAGATTACATCTACCTCAGTTTCCGGGGGTCCAAGGTTTATTCTAGTGGATGTTATATGCATCACCTTACCGATTGATTCGGATTGCAGAAGTTCCTTAATTTTTCTGACAGCCGGCGCAAATTGAAATACATGACCCACTGCCAGTTTTCTGTTTAGCTTTTTTGCTGTTTCAACCAAAGTAACAGCATCTTCCGAGCTGTTAGTCATAGGCTTTTCAACAAAAACATGTTTGCCTGCTTTAAGTGCTTCTTCGGCAATACATTTATGTGTAGTTACAGGCGTTGCAATACATACTGCATCAATAGATTTATCTTCAATTATTTTTTTATAATCGCCGGTTATTTCTATAAAAGGAAAATCTTTTTTTATAAATTCTAATCTGCCGGGTTTTAAATCACTTGCTGTTTTTACTATACAATTGGGTAGGCTTGAAAAATTTCTTATCAGATTTGGTCCCCAATATCCGCATCCGATTACTCCTAATTTAATTTTAGCGTCAATATCCAAAATTTTTTAAATTCCTCCTTTACCGAATAACATTACCGGTACCGTTTTAAACAATATTTTTAAATCCAACCATAATGATTGATTATCTGCATAATATAAATCAAGTAATACGGAATCGTTAAAAGTAACATCTTTTCTGTTTCGAGCAATTATCTGTGCAAGCCCTGTCATACCCGGAATTACTTTATATTTAAGCTTATGCCACTCTTTGAAAATTTCATATTCATATGGCAAACATGGTCTTGGACCTACCAGGCTCATATCGCCTTTCAGAACATTTAATAATTGAGGTAGCTCATCAATGCTAAACTTCCTTAAAATTTTACCTATTGGTGTAATCCTCATATCATTTATTAATTTCTGGTTTGCATGATTCTCAATTATCAGCTTTTTTAAGTGCTCTTTATGAATTGACGGGTCATTATCCTGGTACATAGTTCTGAATTTATACCAATGAAATGATTTGCCGTTTTTCCCAATAACACTTGTTTTATAAAATACAGGTCCCCTTGAACTAAACTTTATTATAGCGGCTATAATTAAGGCAATCGGGGAAACAAGTAAAATTAATAATGAAGATACATTTATATCAAATATCCGCTTGAATTTCTCTGAATAAAGAGGAGATGCCTTTGATGAAATGGATATAACTTTCAGGTCATGAAACTCATTAACATCAAGCTTTGTATTAATAATTTCAAAATGATTTGAAACAAGATTTATCTGGCAGTTCGTCAATTTACATCGCTGTATGAGGTTCATCAGGGCAACATTGTCAATCTTTTGAATTGTAATATAGATTTCATCAATCTCCAAATCTTCGGCATACTTGGCAATCTCGGTAGTGTTTCCCATAACTTTAACACCGTTAATGCTGGTGCCTTTTTTGGCAGTATCATCGTCTAAATAGCCAACCAGGTTAATATGATAATGCTGCTTCATTTTAAGTGAATCAGAGAAAAATTTCCCTAATCCGCCTGCACCAATAGCAAGAGCTCTGCGGCTTAAAAATTTATTTAAATTTCCGCCCAGTGCTAACGATGAAAATGTGCTGCGCAGAACCGTCCTGAATATTAGTATCCTTGTTATGAAAAGAAAAATAAGGGAAAATAAGAAAAATGAAATAACCTGGCTTCTTGAATCATGTAATGCTTCCTGTGTTTTTACAAGGAAGATTATTATAATCATTATTATGCTGTCAACTAAAAGACCTTTTAGTATCAGCAGTGTTTGCTCTCCTCCTTTGAGGAAAAACTTGTGCTTATAAAGCTGGTAGTACCTGAAGATAGGAATAATTAATAATGACCCGACCAGGAAAATTACAATTTTTTCAACAAATATGTAATTGGAAATATATATATAGAAGTACTGGTTTGACGTAACATATAGAGACAGTACTGCTGCAATTAATGTACACATCAGGTCATTAATTGCAAGCAGTAATTTTTTAGCACCGTATTTTCTTATGAAAGATAGTATCATTTTGCTTAATCAAAGAAGCTTTTTATTGATTCACAAACATAGTTTATTTGTTCATCCGATATTTCGGGAAACATGGGAATCGATAAAATTTCTTTACAGCACTTCTCTGCAACGGGGAAATCACCTTCTTTGTGTTTCAAATACGAGTAAGCTTTTTGCATGTGCAAAGGAACCGGATAGTGTAGTGCATTCTGAACTCCTTTGGAATTCAAATACTTACCGAGTTTGTCCCTGTCTTTTGCTCTAATTACATAAAGATGATAAACAGCTTTAACATATTCAGGACAATAGGGTGCAATTATTTCGTTTTTCAGCAGGTTTGCTAATTGCTCGTTATATTTTGCGGCTGCTTGTCTCCGTTTTTCAGTCCAGCTCTCAATGTATCTTAATTTAACGTTTAGAACAGCTGCCTGAATTTCTTCCATTCTGTAATTATGCCCTTCAGAATCGTGCATATATTTTTCGACGGAACCATGCTGTCTAAACCTTAACATTGAATTAAATAGTTCTTCATTATTTGTTAATACTGCTCCGGCTTCGCCGTAAGCACCCAGGTTTTTGCCCGGGTAAAAGCTGTATGTGCCGATATCGCCGATAGTTCCTGTTTTATTTCCTTTGTATTCAGATAAATGTGCCTGTGAGCAATCTTCTATTACATATAATTTGTATTTTTTTGCGATCTCGATTATTTTATCCATTTCCGCAGGCTGCCCGTACAGGTGGACCGGTATAATGGCTTTGGTTTTATTTGTAATCTTTTCTTCTATCTTATTTACATCGATGTTAAAGGTTCTTTCATCATGGTCTACAAAAACAGGTTTTCCATTACATAGAGAGATAGATTCTGAAGTGGCTATAAATGTATTTACGGGTACAATAACTTCATCACCTGATTTAATTCCTATTGTCAGTAAGGCAGTGTGCAGTGCGTCAGTTCCGGAGCTTAACGCTACACAATATTTTGCGTTTTCTAATTTCGAAAAGTCTTCTTCAAATTTTTTTACTTTTTTTCCACAGACATAAGCAGTATTATCCAGCACTTCGTTAATACCTTGTAGAATTTCTTCTTTTATCTGCAGATACTGTGTCTTTAAATCCACAAATGGGACGTTCATATATAAATTATTTTTTGATTGTTTATTTATTATTATTGAATTATAAATTTAATGATATAAAAGCTCTAATAAAACTCAATTCGTTGAAAATATAGCTATTTTGCAATTAATTTTTCTTTTCTTTTCCTCTTTTTTGTAATAACAAGTGATACAAGAACTGAAAGAAACAGCACAAAAAGGATTACAATAAGTGAAACAAATACGGGAATTTTTAAGCCCGGGTCAATCATCGGCAGAAGCATTTTTACACCTACGTATGCTAAGATCAAACCAACTCCCTTTTTTACAAAAGCAAACTTTTCTGCTGTAGCCGACAACACAAAGTATAAAGACCTAAGCCCTAATACTGCTAATATATTTGATGAAAAGACAATAAATGGGTCTGTGGTAATGGCAAATATAGCCGGGATTGAATCAATTGCGAAAACCAGGTCGGTTGATTCTATCACAATAAGGCAAACCAATAAGGGAGTACCGTAAAGAACATTATCCTTTCTGATAAAAAAATGATTTTCATGGGTCTCATGTGTCACTTTCATGAATTTCTTAAACAATTTTAGCACTTTGTTCTTTTCAGGATGTACTTCTTCATCGCCTCCAAAAGCCATTTTGTAACCTGAATAAATCAATATGGCTCCAAAAACATATAATACCACATGGAAATTATTCACTAAAGTGATACCAAGAAGAATAAAAATTCCTCTTAATACAATAACACCAATAATACCCCAGTTTAATACTATTCTTTGATGTTTTAAAGGAATTTTGAAGTATTTGAACAGCAGCAGGAAAACGAAAAGATTGTCAACGCTTAGGGATTCTTCAATAACATAACCTGTGAAAAATTCTATTGCCTTTTGCTCACCTAAATAGAAATATACTCCAAGATTAAAAAGAAGAGCAGTAGAAATCCAAAAAATTGTCCAATATAGGGCTTTTTTTACAGGCACTGAAAATAATAAATTTGTAAATATTTATAATGCAATATACGTATAATTGACATTCGAAAAAGTTCATTATTTTACACCGTTTGGTGTATATATATCTAAATAGTTTCAGACATAAGAGAATTTTTCGTTGTTATTGAAAAGTTAATTAATTAACTTGAAGGACAAAATTTAGTAAAAATATGGGATTTTTCGATAAATTAAAGCAGGGTTTACAGAAAACACACGATAATATTTTCAATAAGGTCAATAAGCTTGTATATGCTAAAAGTGAAGTTGATGATGATTTTCTGGAACAGCTGGAAGAAATATTACTTGGTTCTGATGTCGGGGTGCAGACTACAGAAATTTTGATAGAAAACCTCAAAAAAAGGGTAAAAACAGATAAATACGAATACAGCAACGAACTGAATACATTGCTCAAAGATGAGCTGAAAAAGGTGTTTTCAGAGGGTAATGGTCAAAAAACGCAGGTGTTTAAGATTACCAAAAAGCCGCATGTGGTTATGATTGTCGGTGTTAATGGTGTTGGTAAAACCACTTCAATCGGTAAGCTAGCACATAATTATAAAAATGAAGGTTACTCGGTAATGATAGCTGCAGCCGATACATTCCGTGCTGCGGCTAATGAGCAGCTTGAAACATGGGCACAAAGGTCAGGTGCTGAGATTATTCAGTTGCAGCAGGGAAGTGACCCGAGCGCTGTCGTTTATAATGCCATTAACTCTGCTGTTGCCAATAATCATGATGTCGTAATTATTGATACGGCAGGACGGCTTCATACAAAAGTAAACCTAATGGAAGAGCTCAAAAAGATTAAGCGTGTAGTGCAGAAGATACTTCCCGAAGCACCGCATGAGACTTTGCTTGTTATTGATGCTACAACAGGGCAGAACGGATTGAACCAGGCAAAAGAATTTTCGAAATACATCGGGTTGACAGGATTAATATTAACCAAGCTTGATGGCACTGCAAAGGGCGGTATAGTGTTCAGAATTAGTAATGAGTTAAAGATACCCGTTAAGTTCATTGGAGTTGGCGAACAGATAAATGACCTTCAGGTATTTGATAAAGAAAGTTTTGTTAAAGCATTATTGGAAGATTAATGGCATCATCTATAAAAATATTACCGCAGTATATTGCAAACAGGATTGCCGCCGGCGAGGTTGTCGGCAGGCCTGAAGCTGTCGTTAAAGAATTGATTGAAAACGCAATCGATGCAAAGGCGGAAAATATATCTTTAAGAATAAAAGAAGCAGGGAAATCATTGATCCGGATTATTGATGATGGTACGGGAATGGATGAAGATGATGCTTTAATGTGTTTCCAGAGGCACTCAACAAGCAAGATATCTTCCGCAGATGACCTTGAAAATATTACAACACTCGGGTTCAGGGGAGAAGCACTTGCTTCCATCAGCGCTGTATCCCAGGTTGAGCTGAGGACAAGAACTGCCTCGGGTGAAATGGGCGTGATGATAAAAAATCACGGAAGCGAAATTATTGAATGCTCTCCCGTTTCGGATTCACAGGTTTCCAAAGGTACTTCCATTACTGTAAAAAATCTTTTTTTTAATACACCTGCAAGAAGAAATTTCCTGAAAACGAACCAGACCGAGTTTAAGCATATATATGATACTTTTATACGCCTTGCCATTGCTAATCCTACTGTCGCTTTTAATTTTGTAAATGAAGATGAAGAAATATTTGACCTGAAAAGTACTGACCTGAAGGACAGGATTATGCAGATATACGGTGAAGAATTCTCCAATACATTAATTGAAGTTAACCTGCAGAATGACCTGATATCTCTGAACGGGTTTACATCAAAGCCAAGCTTTACTAAGAAAATCAAGCAGGACCAGCTTTTGTTTTTGAATAAGAGATATGTTATCAGCAAATCCATTTCTTATGCTGTTCATCTTGCTTATGAAGACCTGATAGAAAAAGGCGATTACCCGACATTTTTCCTGTTTCTCAAGCTTGACCCGAGGAAATTCGATGTAAACGTTCATCCCTCAAAGCTTGAAGTAAAGTTTGAAGACGAGAGGTCTATTTTCGGATTTGTAAGAAAAGCAGTCTGGCAGGCACTTGATAAGAATGACCTAATAGTCGGAATAAACCTGGATGATGATAAAACATCACAAGTGAGCCAACCGGCAACCGAAGCAAAAATATTTTCATCTGCCGGCTTTACAAAACCTGCAAATCCCAATGTATCCATACCGTTTGAGAAAAAGGCGAATGTAAATATTCATGAAATATATCAGCGTGATAATTTTGTACAGCCGGGCTCAGGTGTTAAAGAGCTTCCGCTTGAGGTTCCCGAACCGCATACACAAACCTCAGCAAAAACATATAAACATGATATAGATGATTTCAGCGGAAAAAAATCCATATGGCAGTTCCAGAGAAAATACATCATGTACCAGCTTGAAAATACCCTGATGATAATAGACCAGCATGCCGCGCATGAACGGATACTTTATGAACAGGCAGTTGACAGGCTGAACTCAAATGCAAACTTATCACAGCAGCTTTTGATTCCGATTTATGTCGATTTAAATGCTGTGGATTTTGAAGTGGTAAAAAGCATTGAAACCGAGCTCCGGGCACTTGGATTTGATATTGAAGTATTATCAAAGAAAAAAGTTAAGATAAGAGGCATTCCATCAGATGTAAGGATTGGCGATGAAGCAAAAATCATCCAGGAAATTGTCGATGAATTTAAAGAGAATGATGTTAAGCTGAATCTTGAGAAAAGAGATAATCTTGCTAAATCATATGCCTGCAAACATGCAATCAGAACAGGAGATAGGCTGAATGCTGATGAAATGCTGAACTTAATTGATAAGCTTTTTTCAACCAAAATGCCGTATGTCTGTCCGCACGGAAGACCAACCATTGTAAAAGTATCGATGGATGAGCTTGATAAGAAATTTGCAAGAACAGGGTTTTAAGTTCTTTAAGTTTATTAAGTTCTTTAAGTTTATTAAGTTCTTTAAGTTTGTTAAGTTGAAGAATATTTGTAATACATGACAGGCAAGGGGTCACTGAAATAGATAAAAAAGATTTATGCTTTGTCAAATACTCAATGAACAACACCAAGCCGGTAATAACCCCGTACCCCTTGTCAACATTAATTAACCGGAAAGTTTTATTGAGGCAGGAACCCCAAGTTTTATTGCCACTCAGAAAGAATTACAATTGGTGTCAGACAAGTCGTAGATCCCTGCCTGAGCCAAAGCTTCTGCCAAGGCAGACAGGTTGGCAGGCAGGCCGAAGAAGCGTCGGCTGACATCGGGAGGGTTACTGATATAAGTACAGATGAATTTAGATTATAACATACATTACATTAACAACTCCAGACTTCGATTAACCGCTTACCCCTTGAAAACTATCCAACCTGGAAAATCTTCAATTCCATGTACAATTCATCATTGCCAATTGTTCAATTTTATGTAGGAAAATTCCTACAAATGGAAATTTTTCATTTTTATATTATTTTGTTTTCATATCTGCCCTGAAGCCAAGCACATAATAAATTAATTTCACGACCTGATAATTTCAATTTCGATATTGACAAAGAACGACAGTGAGTAACAAATTACAGCAATTCTCGCTACTATATAAAAATAATACTGAGATTGCCACTTGTCAAGTTTTTACTAAAAATAGTTTAGAGTGTGTGGAGTGCTTAGAGTGTATTGTGTCTTTAGAGTGTTTTTTAAGCAATTTTAACTCATGGATAAATAAAGAGGTAAGGATTCCCCTCTCGAGAGGGGAGGGAGCGAAGCGGAAGGGGTGTGTTTGGTAATGAACCGCATAATCCCTAAAGTATTACTTTAACTCTAGAATTTTAGCGACAATAAACCGTTTATTTTGTTTTATTTTTCCCAATAATCCGTGGGCAGGAGTAGTTTTTCAAAAACCTCGTTTCCTGCTTATAATCGCCAAATTTTGGGCCATTTTTGACACTTTGGTCACGAGTTATCTCTTTATACTGCAATAAGTTACAGCCATTTTCTGAAAACTCCTGCCCAAAACCTGCCCGGAAAGTGCCCATAAAGTGCCTGCTGGATGAACATAAAGTGCCCACTGGATGAACATAAAGTGCCCACTGGGTGACCACTGGATGACCGCGGGCTCTTACACACCCATTATAATCTCATTTGCCAGTCTTTAGGCTCTTTAGGAACAGCAGGCCCGGCTTGCTATGAATAGTCAGGCACTTTTTATACTGCCTGACTTGCTCCAGTGCAGAAAATAATCACGCAGTGATTACCCATATTAGAAATTGTATGCGAACATTTATTAAACTCCGTAGGAGTTGCCTATATTTAATTTATGAAATGGGTAACTTCTACGAAGTTACTCCGATCATTTTTGTTAATGCTAATATGGGCAATCACTATGTGATTTATATTTTTTAACACCCTTTCTCAGTAGTAATAGTGAAGGAAATTGAATTATTAGCTTAGCTTACTTCTTAATTTCATTGACAATACAATATGGAAATATAATTTCAAGTACAAGTTCCTTCCTACTGTTTCACAGCTCAGGCAAGTACAGCTTAAGATGGAGTGAACACCATTCTTTTCTATGAAATAAAAAGGTGACGCTGATCCGAAGGACTTAGAAGCATTACGGAATGCAGGTGATTTATGTCGGGCTAAAGCCCGGCTTAGCTTTTATTTTCCACGGGCTGAGGCTCGTGGTTACTTATATAAATCTTTATGAATGACTCTGACAGTACGGTATTTTGTTTATTAATCTCTTCCGCTATACAATTTCCATAAATTGCTTATCACATCATCCAGTGCCGGACCGAGAAGTGCGGGGTCATCTGTCTTTGACGGCATATTTTCAAATACCACATAAGGTACTTCAATCCCGTTAATATTTATATGAGTTGCAGAGCCCGATGATACTTCTTCCCAATCAACAAATTCATACAATCTTTTCAGCTTTGAGTCGGGTAAGCCGTGTTCAAGTATGCTGTCCGGTTTTTCAGGATTAAATCTTTTCCTGTTCTTTCTTAAAGATTCTTCATAAGGTACATTAACATAAAGAATAGCAGCATCCTTCAAAACTTCAGGTGAGAGATGTTTAAATGCTTCCTTATATCCGCCGTGTTCTGTGCCGCGTGAAAATTCGATTAAGCAGGTTTTTTCATCGTGATAATTTTTATTATCCCTTGTTCTCTTTTTGTACTCAAAGCAAATTCTTTCAATCAATAAATGCCACTGGTACTCAAACAGGAAATAACCATCGGGAGTAGAGTGCATTCTTGGCTTATTGAATTTTTTCTCAAGTATTTCATCTTCTTCAAACCACACCCAAAGCATTGGAAAATCATCAATTTCATCAATCTTTCCTATGTGAAAGCGGCTTAACCTGTCTTCAGGAGCAGAGTTCTTTAAATAATGAATAACTTCCGATTTACCCGAAGCAGGACGTCCAAGCAGTATTAACTTTTTAAATATTTTATCCATATATTTTATAATTATTGATGCTGTAAATTTGAAAAATTCTTAGCAAATTTAAAGTCAATAAATATGAAATAATATTACTGTTCTTTTATAGCTAATAGAAATATGTTTAATAATTTCAGATTTTGTCCTCACCCCCCTCCCCCCTCTCCACGTGGAGTGGATAACGGGTTGCTCCTTGGTAGGTCTATCATAAGGATTAGTCCTATTAATTATGAAAACTTTCATATTTTGAATTTTTTCATAATGAAAGAAGAACTTAAGACTTGCCAAGTTTATAGACATGTGGGATCTGGATAAGAAGAAAAGACTTACAAATTCACCTTACGCAAAAGTATAATCATAGGGTAAGATTTTAGTTTTTGTATTTAATTTCAGATTTTGTCCTCACCCCCCGATCCCCTCTCCTATGATACATGAGAGGAGAGGGGGAGACATAAAATTATAGCACTTGAGTAGTAATAAAATCTTAAAAGTAAAAAGAACTCCCCCTCTCCTAACGCCTATCATAGGAGAGGGGGTCGGGGGGTGAGGACAAAATCTGAAATTTAAAGGACAATGAAGAATGGAAGAAAAATTTCTTTATTCATACAATACTGTAATGGCTAGAAAGCTGAGGAAAGAACAGACCGCAGCAGAGAAGATTTTATGGGAAAGATTAAGAAATAGAAAATTTATGAATGAAAAATTTAAAAGGCAGCATTCAATCAATAGTTATATAACAGATTTTTACTGCTATGCGCACAGGTTAATTGTTGAAGTAGATGGGAGTATACATGATTAGAAAGAACAAAAAGAATATGATATGAACAGGGAGATTATACTTAACGATGAAGGATTTAAAGTAATAAGATTTACAAACAACGAAGTATTTCAGAATATAGAGGGAGTGTTGGAAGAGATTGGGAAACAATTGAGTTAATTCTTATTACTAGCCTTACCTCCTGTTTGATTTAGATTTACGGTTTCGGGTTTAAGATGTTCTGTTTAATCCGCAAGTATATGCGCGGGGACGGTGTGTGAGAATAAGAATTGAAATAATGAGATATAATAATTAATTATAGATTTATTAAAAAATATTCTAAAGACTGGAAAAACTAAAATGAAAAAGATTTTACTATTAATAATATTCTTTAATTCAATGCTATTTGCAGATTACAGCACTCCCGGAAATTTTAAATCGTGGAGTCTTGATAGTCTGGTGTTATACTCGGGTGGGAATGTAACATTTTCGGGCGGCTCGTATCTTTTTAACGGTACAATTTCAATATCACAAAGTGATACATTGAAAATAAGGACTAATGCTGCAGTTAAGCTTGCAGCTTCAATTGCATTCAATATTTACGGAACAATTATAATTAATCCTCCCGACTCAGTTAAGTTTACATCAATTGATACTACTAATAAATTCACTGAAATGCGGCTTGATGCATTAAGTGATGCAAGTATAATAAAAAAGCTGATATTTGAATACAGCTTTAACGGGATGAGATTATTTGATACGAATCCTTTGATAGATAGCTGTACTATAAGATATAACTGCAATGGTAATTCATCAATCACGGTACCTGCAGTAAATTTATTCCAGTCAAATCCAATAATTTCAAACTGCAAAATTTACAGGAATTATAAAGTAGCAATCGGCGGCGGTTCAAATATTGCCAACGCACCTCAGATAATAAATAATTTTATCTATGAAAATAATATTGCTAACGGCAATGTTCCGCAAATCAATCTTGGGCAATCGGGAACAGGTACAACATTAATTAAAGGAAATACAATCAGGGGACTTTACACGAATGCAGGAGGTATTGCAACTCTTGCAGCCGGCACACTGAATATAATTATTGAAGATAATATTATAAAGAAAAACCGGTACGGCATTACAATACAAAATGTAAACACCACTGCAATTATAAGAAGAAACATTATTGACAGCAATAATATACAGGGAATTCCTGCGCTTGGCGGGAGCGGGATAAATTTTTACGGCAACTCTACTTTAACTGCAATTGTAACAAGAAATTATATCAGGTGGAATTTATGGGGAGTTACAATCCAGGTTTCTGCAAAGCCAAACTTAGGAAATTTAAATAATGCAGACACATCGGATAACGGATACAATTATATTTACGGAAATTATCATAATGATACAATCCCCGACCTGTTTAATAACACACCTGATTCAATTTGGGCGGAAAATAATTTTTGGGGAACAGGAAATCCTTCATTGATAGAACAGCATATATTTCATAAACCGGATAATCCTGCTTTAGGATTTGTAGATTATATACCAATATATCTTCCGGTATCAACAGGAAATAATAATATAAAAATCACAGGCTATTCTTTATCAGATGCTTATCCAAATCCATTCAATCCTTCGACTGTTATAAGGTTCACTATACCGTCTAAGCAGTATGTAAAGCTTGAAGTATTTAATATACTGGGAGAGTTGGTTTCGGTAATTTTAGATAAAGAGGTTAACGGGGGAGAAAATTCAGTTACTTTTAATGCCGGTAATCTTCCAAGTGGTATATATTTTTATAAGTTAACTGCGGGTGAATATGAGGAAGCTAAAAGAATGATTTTGTTAAAGTAACTGCTATTTTTACGTATTATTATAAGTAAAATCTTATTAAATTTAGAGGTTTTACATTAACCGTTTCCGTTATTTTCCGGGTTAATTCTAAATTGATTTAATACTTTAATTTTTCTAAGTTAAACAAGGCAATATTATTTATTAGCCAATCATTACAATTTACAATATGAAAAAAAATATATTTATAAGGATGATGAAATATTCATACCTTTTACTTGTTCTGCTGCCAATTACTGCATACTTCTCTTTTAACGCATTTAATTTTTTCGAAAACTCAGTTACCTTACAGCAGGATGAACCAAAATATTCCTTAATAAGAATTTTTGTTACAAATGAACAACAGGGACGTCAGATGCTTAATGCAGGTTTAATAATAGACCATGCAACCAGGAAACCCGGTCAATATGTTGAAACATGGTTATCTGCAGATGAATTAAAAATGCTTCAGGCCTCAGGTGTTCCGTATGAAGTCCGTGTAGATGATTGGCTTACATATTACAATAACAGGCAAAACTTCATGATGCCATCAGAAATAGATGCTGCGATGAAGGATTCTAAAGAACGGTTTAATGTTACACATTCAATTTATGGAACAATGCGCGGCATGTATGTGAAATATACTGAAATGACAGAGAAGCTTGATTCATTACGTCTTGAATACCCGACATTGGTATCAGAAAAGTTTTCAATTGACAGCAGCTATGAGAACAGAACAATGTGGGCAGTGCGTATAACTAAAAATCCTGATGTGCCGACGGGAAAACCCGAAGTTATGTATCATGCTTTGATACATGCAAGAGAGCCGCTTAGTTTGCAGAACCAGCTTTATTATGTTTACTGGCTCGTTGAAAATTACGGAATCGACCCGCTTGCAACATATATCCTGGACAACCGTGAAATATACTGGATACCAATTTATAATCCTGATGGTTATGTGTATAATGAAATTAATACAACAGCTAACTGGCGAAAGAACCGTAAACCATGCACAGGCGGAATCGGAACTGACCTGAACAGAAATTACGGAATATACCAGTATTGGAATGCACCTAACGGCGGTTCTTCAACATCCTGTACAAATGACCTATACAGAGGTACTTCACCATTTTCCGAACCTGAGACATTTAATGTTATGAATTTTGTTAATTCAAGAAATATTAAAGCAGGGTTAGGGGCACATACGTTTGGCAATTTATTAATAAGACCATGGGCTTATAACAATTCACCTACACCGGATGAAAATATTTTCCTTGAGTATTCACTTGATATAACTGCAGAAAGCCATTATACACATGGCAGACCGCTGGAGACGGTTGGTTACCAGACAAGAGGCGGTGCAGATGACTGGTATTATAATGACAGCGGACACATAAAAATGATACAATTTACACCTGAAACAGGTACCTCGGCAGATGGTTTCTGGCCAACACAGGCACGTATATTACCGCTTGCACAAGGTATGCTTTATACAAATCAGTATATGTCATTAATTGCCGGTCCTTATGTTTTACCGGTTTCGAAAACATTTGATTCTACCAGTTATAATCCTGATGACTCAGGAACATATAAGGTTGTATTCAGGAATAAAGGCCTCATGGCAGCAGAGAATGTTACAGTAACCTGGACACCGGAAAATTCGTTTGTTACTATTCCGACACAGGAATTTAACTTTGCAAGTGTTGATTCGTTTGCATTGGATAGCTGCACATTTGACTTTATAGTCGGACCTGATGCCCCGGTAAATTGTGCAATTCCCACAACACTTACCATAAAGCTTGATACAAATACGATTTATACTACTTCTGTATATATTATGGTTGGAGCAGGTATTGAAACATTAAATGACAGTGCAGAATCAGGTATAGATAAATGGACGACGACAATAGGATGGTCATTGCATACCGATTATTATAATTCGCCGACACATTCATTCGCCTATGCACCGTATGATAATAGTGCCGACTATTCATTGACTTTAACTGACACAATCAACATGAATTCAGTTCCTATGTGCTACTTGAGTTTCTATAACAGGTATAGCTTAGAAAAAGGATGGGATTACGGTTATGTTGAAGTTACCAGTAATAACGGTGATAACTGGAGTGTGGTTGCACAATATACAGATACAAATTTAACCTGGACACAGCAATCTTTTGATATAACACAATACGTTAATGCTTCAAGCCAGGTCAAGATAAGATTCAGACTGACAAGCGATGATAATACACTTGGACTGGGATGGTGGGTAGATGATATCAGGCTTACCAATTACTGCTTAGCAACAGAAGGTATTATTAATCAGCAGACAGGTATTCCGGGTACATTTTCATTGGCACAAAATTATCCGAACCCGTTCAATCCGTCAACTACCATTAAGTATCAGATACCGAAAGCGGAATTTGTTACAATCAAAGTGTACGATATTATGGGCAGGGAAGTTACAACCCTTGTAAATGATAAAAAAATGGCAGGATTCCATAACGCCATATTTAACGGAACTAATTACGCGTCAGGAGTATATTTCTATAGAATAGAAGCAGGTTCTTTTGTGGAAACAAAGAAGATGGTATTGATAAAGTAATCCGTAAGGATTACTTTATTCCGAAGGTTATCTTTGGAAAAATTATAAATTTTTTATAACTTTATTTTTATAATTCATATGAACTATAAACACGCAATTTTAAAATCAGGCATATTTTTGTTATTTGTTTCATTGGCAGTATATTTTACTGTTAATGCATTCATGTTTGATAATGAAGCAAAAACCGAGCCGCAGCCGAAATATTCCAATGTCAGGATATTTGCAACAAATGAACAGGATGTGAATAAGATGGTTAATGCCGGGTTATTAATTGATCATGCGATAAATAAACCCGGGCGTTTTATGGATACCTGGTTATCAGAATACGAAATGAACCTTCTGAATGCATCAGGGGTACCTTACGAAGTTTTATTTGATAATTGGGAATCTTATTTCAGAACACTTCCTCCAACTTCCGATATACAAATGCAGAAACAAATAAAGGAAGCTAAAGACCAGGATAATGTTACTCATTCAATTATTGGTACGATGGGTTATGGATATCTGTCTTATGCTGAAGTAATAGCAAAGCTTGATTCAATGAGAATTCAGTATCCGAACTTTATTTCTGCAAAATGGTCAATCGGAACAACATATGAAAACAGGACAATTTGGGCTGTAAGGGTAACAAAGAATCCGGATGCACCAACCGGAAAACCTGAAGCGTTATATCATGCTCTTATTCATGCCAGAGAGCCTGAGAGCATGGAAACACAGGTCTATTATATGTATTGGCTTTTTGAAAATTATGGTGTTGACCCTATTGCAACATATATTTTAAATAACAGGGAAATATACTGGGTACCTGTATATAATGCAGATGGATATGAATATAACCGCATAAATTGGAATTCATCTAATCCGCCTATGTGGAGAACAAACAGGCACATGACTACAACAGGCTGCGGCTATACAGATATTAACAGGAATTATGGTATTTATCAATTCTGGAATTCTACAAATAATGGTTCAAGCACAAATGCATGCAACGGCGGGCAGGGTACTTACCGCGGACCGTATCCATTTTCAGAGCTCGAAACAATCGCTATGAAAAATTTTGTTGACTCCAGGAATTTTAACTCAGCATTTGGTGCACACACATATGGCAATTACCTTATTAAACCATGGTGCTGGTCTGATCCGATTGGTACAAACGATGATGCTAAGTTTAATATGATACTTGCAGACCTTAAATCATTTAATCCTGTTTACACAACGGGATTCCCGTCACAGACAGTAGGTTATAAGGTTAGGGGCGGTGCTGACGACTATTATTATAATGATTCAGCTCATGCTTCTTCAAACCATCATACATTTTCCATAACACCTGAAACAGGTACAACTTTCTGGCCGCCTCTAAACCAGATAATTCCGTTGGCGCAGGGTATGCTGGAAAATAACAAGTATATGTCATTAATTGCCGGTCCATATGTTAATTACGTCAGCTCAACTTTTAACCAGGCATCATATACACCGGGTGGGTCAGGCAACATAAAAATAAGATTCAGAAATAAAGGTGTACTTATTGCTAATAACAGTAAAATAATATTAACTCCCGGAAACGCTAATGTAACTATCCCGACACAACAGTATATTTATAACCTCGCGGCTTTCACAATGGATAGTGCAACGTTTAACTTTAATATTGGCGCAGGTGCTCCGAATAATTGTTATGTTCCCTGTACATTAACCATTAAACAGGATACAGCTACTGTTTATTCATCAGGAATTTATATACCTGTTGGCACTCCTGTTGTGACTGCTGTTTTTACGGATTTAGCAAATAATTTTGCGAACTGGACAACTGATGGTACATGGGGTACAACAACTTCCCAGTTCTATTCAGCACCGTCTTCATTCACAGAAAGCCCGGCAGGAAATTATGGAAATAACTTGAATATTTCTATGGCTATGACGAATGCAGTAAATGTTTCTGCTGCTCCTGTTGTCTTTTTATCTTTTTATCATAGATATGCAACTGAGTTAAACTGGGATTTCTGTTATGCCGAAATATCTTCTGATAACGGTAACTCATGGCATACTGTAGCATCGTACACCGGTTCACTTTCAACATGGACACAGCAAACGTATAATGTTTCTCAATACATTAATGCACCTTACATGGTAAAAGTAAGATTTAGGTTCACAAGTGATGATAATACGATTGCTGACGGATGGTATGTTGATAATGTAGTACTTTCTACAGCTTGTGTAGGCACACCTGTTGGATTAACGCCAAATAATAATAATCCGTTAACCTTTGCACTGGCACAAAATTTCCCGAACCCGTTCAACCCGGCAACAAGCATTAAGTATCAAATACCGAAAGCTGAATTTGTTACAATTAAGGTATTTGATATAATGGGTAAGGAAGTTGCAACACTCGTAAATGAAAAGAAAGAAGCCGGATATTTTGACGTGGTATTTGACGGAACAAACGTTGCTTCAGGAATATATTTCTATAAGATAGAAGCAGGTTCATTTGTTGATACAAAAAAGATGATACTTGTGAAATAATTTTATATTTTTCAGAGTTAATTAATTTCAAAATGAGCCCACACAAAGCGGGCTCATTTTTTATACTTTTTAATTTATTAATATGATAAAAATTCTTTCTAAGCTGTTTAGCTTAATCCTTTTGTTTGTTATTGTTTATTCGTTAATAAATATACTTACCCCGGCTCAAAATGATGCAGTATCACAGGTAACCGGTGAACAGAATCACTATGGACCTGATATTAAAAGAACATGCGGCACTATGGACCTGCTGGATCTGACATATAAGGCAAACCCGCAATACAAAGATGTTATATCGGGATTAAATAATTATATTGAAGATTACACAAAACAGCACCCGGTAAAAGATAATGCAGTTGTTACAATACCTGTTGTTGTTCATGTTGTATATTATACTGCATTGCAGAATATTTCATATGAGCAGATAATAAGCCAGATAAATGTTCTCAACAAAGATTTCAGGAGAAGGAATGCAGATACAAATAATACACCTGTTCCGTTCAAGCCGGTAGCAGGTGATCCGCAGGTTGAGTTTTGCCTTGCAAAACGAGATCCATCGGGCAGTCCTACACTGGGTATTACACGCACTCAAACAACAATTACATCCTTCGGTTTGGATCAGTCGGTAAAATTTACTTCTATGGGAGGTCATGATGTATGGGACAGGAATCAATATTTAAACCTGTGGGTATGCAACCTGGGAAGCAACCTGCTCGGTTATGCAACATTTCCCGGAGGTAACCCTGCAACAGACGGAGTTGTTATCGGTTATCAATATTTTGGAACTGTTGGAGTTGTCTCGCCGCCTTATAACCTTGGAAGAACCGCCTCGCATGAAGTAGGGCACTGGCTTGCTCTTTATCATATTTGGGGCGACGATAACGGAGCATGTTACGGTTCCGACGAGGTGGATGATACACCTAACCAGGGTCCGGAAAATTACAGCTGTCCCGGTTATCCTCACGTTTCATGTTCCAATGGACCTTATGGTGATATGTTTATGAACTATATGGATTATACCAATGACGGATGCATGAATATTTTTACACTGGGACAGATAGCAAGGATGAGTGCAACTCTTAACGGTCCCAGACTGCCTTTGCTTTCATCCAGCGGATGTTCACCTGTTAGCGGAGTTCCTATTTGCTTTTTCTCATCCGATTCAACTGTTATCCGTCTTGGCGGAACAATACATTTTGAAGATAAATCGGCAGGAATACCAACATCATGGAACTGGACATTCACAGGCGGAAATCCTTCATCATCAACCCAGCGTGACCCTGTTGTGAATTACAGTACACCCGGGCTTTATACTGTTAAGCTTATAGTTTCAAATACACACGGTACAGATTCACTGGTCAGGACAGGTTATATCCGCGTGCTTGGTGCAATGATGAATGCTTTCACTCTTGTATCACCGCCGATGAATACAAGGATTTCAACATCACCCGGAAATATTGCATTGGAGAATTTTTACTGGACCAGGTCATCTACTGCACCTCAGGTTACATATAAATTTAAGATACGTAAAATGACCGGGCAGTCGGATATACTGTTCAGCAGTAATAATTCAGGTGCAGATACTGTAATCGGTATAAGAAATAACCTGCTTGATTCTATTGCTGATATTTTTGGAATTACGGGAGATTCGGTGAGATGTATATGGAGAGTTACAGCTTATAATGGAGTTGATTCGCTCAGCTCAAACTCGTTAATACTCACTTTAGTAAGAAGCGTAATCGGAATAGAACAGATATCATCTTCAGTTCCGGCTCAGTACAGTCTATATAATAATTATCCGAATCCATTTAATCCGACAACAAAGATTAAATTTGATGTTCCATCAGAAGTCAGAAATCAGAAGTCAGAAGTTAGATTAATTATTTTTGATATACTTGGACGGCAAGTAGCTGTTATTGTAAATGATAAGTTATCCCCGGGGAAATACGAAGTAACATGGGATGCGTCATTACTTTCAAGCGGAGTATATTTTTATAGAATGGAAACGGAAAGATTTATTGATACAAAGAAGATGCTTTTGGTGAAATAATACCATGCGTATTTCGCTAATTACCGCGAATCGTATTTTATTTTTTATTTAGAGATACTCTGTACTGCCAGTGTCTCTCATGGAAAATATATCATGCTTAATTTATTGAAATCCGAGGACACTGGCAGAAAAAAGATCCTTATTCTGTCAGTGTCGCATTATCAATAAAGAATGAAGAATTAAAAGATTAATAATTACACATAGACAAGGGGTTCTCCGTACTGCCAGTGTCCTCGATTAATAATTATACCGATATGAAAGTTTCTCAATGAGAGACACTGGCAGTACGCAAACTCCCGGCTCTCAGACTCCCAACTTATGACTCTTTTTTTTCCCTTTTAACCGTTCCTTAGGTTATATATATTTCCCAATAAATTATATAAGCTATGAAAAATATTTATCTTTTTATATTTATCTTAATTCTCTCTGCTGCACTTTTTAGTGCAATAAACAATTCTGAAAACAAAAAGCTGTACAACAATACTCCAACCTTACCTGAAGGTGACTGGTTCGAAAAGCAAAGAGCTTTTCCGTTTGATGAAATACCGGAGGATGAACATCTTAAATCAATAGAATATGTGAAAAACAATATGCAGGTGGATGCTCCCGGAGGTCTAGTTGCGTGGCAGCTTGCAGGTCCTACAAATATTGAAGGCAGGATATCAATTATTGCTATTCACCCAACTAATCCTCAAATCGTTTATACCGGTACTGCAAACGGCGGTGTATGGAAATCAACCAATTTCTGCCAGAGCTGGGTAAGTGTTTTCGATAACCAGAACACATCTTCAATCGGTGCACTGGCAATTGACCCGGTTAATCCGAACATTATTTATTGCGGAACAGGTGAAGCAAATTCGCTGAGAAGCTATTACCCGGGAACAGGAATGTTTAAATCAACTGATGGCGGTACAACCTGGAGCAATATAGGATTGATAAATACATACAGCTTTGGGAACATTGTTATAAACCCGCTGAACACACAGGAAATATATGCAGCAGCAGTCGGCTCTCTCCGCAGAAAAAATACGGAAAGAGGCTTGTATAAATCTACAAACGGCGGCACAACATGGACACAGCCGTTATTTCATTCCGATTCTGTCGGTTGTATCGATGTTGTACTTAATTCAACAACCCCCTCTATTGTATATGCAGCAATGTGGGAAAGGCAAAGAAGAGAAGATTATATTAAATACGGCGGACCAATGTCTGCATTATACAAATCAACCAACTCCGGTGCAAACTGGACGGTTTTAACCGGCGGATTCCCCTCAAATGATGCGACACTTGGAAGAGTATCGCTTGATATATGTAAAGCAAACACGCAGGTGATATATGCATTTACGGCTTATGCAAACGGAAATTCACGCGGATTATATAAAACAACAGACGGTGGTACAAGCTGGACACTTATAAACAGCGGTGTTGCTCAATCTTCCAATTATGCATGGTTTAACAGGATTTGTAAAGTATCTCCATCAGATGCAAATAATGTTTATTGCGGCGGATTGGATATGTACCGCTCAACAAACGGAGGAACAAATTTTTCCTCTGTGAGTGCTTCGCATGTTGACCATCATGCTGTTGCATATGCTCCGTCTAATTCTAATTATGTTGTGATAGGAAATGACGGCGGAATAGATTATTCATCAAACGGCGGTACTTCATGGTTCGCAAGTACTACTCTTCCCATTACACAATTTTATGCAGGTGATATCAGCTATACCAATTCAAATGTCATACAGGCAGGTGCACAGGATAACGGAACTAACAGAACTCTTACGGGTAACTTAGGAGACTGGGCTTCCATTTACGGCGGCGATGGGTTCTATACTCTTGTTGATTATCAGAATCCGCAAAATGTTTATGCATCATCACAGAACGGCGGACTGGTACGCTCAGTTGATGGCGGCTCATATTTCTCCGGCGGTACAACAGGGCTGCAGGGGTCGGGTACTTCTATGACCAACTGGATGACACCGTATGTTATGGATAAGAATAATCCCCTGACTCTATATGCAGGAACATATATGATTCACAGGTCAATAAACGGAATGGCATCATGGGTGCCGATAAGTCCTGACCTTACAAACGGGCATGTACAAAACCTCGGAACAATAACGACAGTTGATGTTTCCAAATCAAATCCTAATGTTATTTATTGCGGAACGGATGATGCTAACGTGTGGGTTACAACAAACGGAGGCACAAACTGGACGAAGATAAACAGCGGTTTGCCTTACCGCTGGGTTACAAGAGTAACTATTCATCCTGATTCGGCAAATATTTGTTATGTTACTTTATCGGGTTATAAAGTTGATTCAACAGGAGCACATATTTTCAGAACAACAAATTACGGAAATACATGGACATCAATTGCAGGAAATCTTCCCAATGCACCGATAAATGACGTGTTAATTGACCCGGCAGATATTAAAACTTTATATATAGCTACGGATATTGCAGTAATGTATTCGACAAATCTTGGTGCAAGCTGGCAGGTTCTCGGAACAGGGTTCCCAACAAATGTTCCGTGTCATGACCTGACAATCCATCCGCCAACCAGAACACTTGTTGTATGGACACATGGGCGAAGTGCTTATAAAATAATTTTACCGTTTGTCGGAGTGAATAATAATAATGAGACTGCAAAGGGTTTTAAATTATTTCAAAATTATCCAAACCCGTTTAATCCTAAGACAATTATAAATTATCAATTACCAATGAGCAGTGAAGTGAAGCTTGTAATATATGATTTAATGGGCAGGGAAGCGGCAGTTTTAGTAAATAAACAGCAAAATGCGGGCAGCTATGAAATTGAATGGAATGCTTCAGACTATTCGAGTGGTGTGTATTTCTGCAAATTAATATCCGGCAATTATTCGGATATAAAAAGAATGATTTTAATAAAATAATTCTTGATAAAAAAATATAAATATTATCTGATTACTCTTTTTACTGCCGCCATGATTTATAGCTGTGCAGGTGTAAACATAAGTCAAAGGATTGAGCCCGGTCCTAATGATTGGATTATGGCAGGTGGCGGCATAACACAGCAAAATGTTGCTTATGATATTGTGAATCCTCCATTGTATCTAAAATGGACATATGACTGTGATGCAGGTATGGGTTATGTGCCAATGTCTGCGGCAGATGCAGTTGTATTTGTTAATACACTGCAGGGTGAAATGCACAGCATTGATGTTGTAACCGGAGGCAAGATCGGACACATAAGCTTCCTCGGAAAAGATGCTTCTACTACTCCTGTGATAGACGGTAATAATGTAATTATTGCTTATGCAGGTGATAATAATTATTCACTTGCTTCATACGACCTGATACAATCCGATATTACATGGCGGGTTAACCTGGGATATATACAGGCATCACCTTTGCTTTATGAAAATTTTATTTATGCCGGAACATTAAACGGTAAATTTTATAAAGTGGATAAAAAAAACGGTACAACTGTATGGGAAGCAAATGTTTATTCACCTGTGCACTCAACACCGTCAATAAGCAATAACAGGGCAGTCTTTGGCACTGATGACGGTTATATCCACTGCATAAACCTTATAGACGGCACTAACTTATGGAAATATAAAACAGAGAGCTCTGTAGTTTCTGCACCTATGATAAAGGATGAATATGTGTATGTTGGCTCTTATGACTCGAACTATTACTGCATAAAGCTTGATTCCGGTAATACCAAATGGAAGGTAAATATGAGAACCAAAATAGCATCCGGTTCTTCTTTGTTTAATAACAATGCAGTAGTATTCGGCGGTATAGACGGAAATCTTTATTCTCTTGATGCTGCTTCCGGAAAAGTTAACTGGGTATTCCCCACTAAGGGGGTAATTACATCAACTCCGCTGACTTCGGGTAATAATATTTATTTTACCTCGTTCGACTGGAATGCATATTGCGTAAACGGCAATGACGGGAAAATGCTGTGGAAGTATGAGATAGAAGGTAAAGGAAAAACTTCACCGCTTATATGGAAGAATTTTCTTTTTATTGCAGCCGATAAATCTATTTATTGCTTTTCAAATAATCCTAATGATGAGAAAAAATAAAATTTTAAATATATATCTCTCTTTATTGTTTTTATTAATAAGCATAACAGCTTTTTCACAGGAAAAAGATTCTCTTAAAATTAATTACAGTTTAATAAATTCCATACCTCAAAATGCCCCTGTATATTTTAACGGAGGTTATATTGGCAATACACCTTACCGTTTTATGTTTGGTTCTGCCGACTCAGTTAACGGGATTGATGTTATTGTGAAAATGAAAGGCTATATCGATTTCAGCTTCAGGGTTGTAAAAGAAGATTTACCGCTGAACAAGACTGTGAATTTAATTGCTACCGGGAAAAACCCCGCTTTGCGTGATAAATTAGTTATAGAAAAGAAAAGCAGCTTGTTCAAATCACCGAGAAAGGTAGTACCGATTGTTCTATCTTCGCTTGTTGCAGGCGGCGGCGCTATTCTGGGATATGTATTTAAAACACAGGCTAATGACTATTACGATGAATATGTTAACACAGGTGACAGAAGCAAACTTGATAAAACCAAAAAATACGATTTGTACAGCGGGTTAAGCTTAGCAGCATTTCAGATTGGATTTACATGCTTGATTTATTTCCTGTTGATAAAATAGTATATCATTCCCGCGGTCAATTGTCATTCCCTGTCACATGTCATACCATGTCATTCCCGCGGTCAACTGTCATTCCCGCGGAGGCGGGAATCCACTCTGATAGATATGAGTGAACTAAAACCATTGAAGATTTTTATTAACCTACAAGAACCAAACAAATTATAATTTATTTTTAATAATTATCCGTATTATGGAAGTATGGATTCCCGCCTCCGCGGGAATGACATGTGACAGGGAATGACATGTGACAGGGAATGACATGTGACAGGGAATGACATGTGACAGGGAATGACATGTGACTGCGGGAATGACATGTGACAGGATTAGTAAAAGTCAGTAGCACATTTTTTCACTCAACTTCATAAACCCTAACAAGCAATTTCCAATTTATTTTTTTCTTCTCATTTTCCGTTCCCCATGCGCTTAGCAGCTTATCATATATAATATCGATAGGATTTGAATTTTTTTTATTAACATAATTCTGAACAGCAGACCATGTGCACAAAAAATTTATAAGCTGCTGCATTTCCCATTCCTCTTCCATTATTATTTTTGGAGGAACCAGTTTCTTAAAAGGCAGCTCATATGCGGTTTCATCATTGAATACTTTAAGCAGATTAGCATCCCAGTATTTTCCAAGTATATCATATGTGAAATAACGGACAATTTCATCTACTTCATCATTTATTTTAGTCCCGGTATAATTCCATGTAGCAATTTTTCCGCCGGGTTTTATTACCCTGCTAACTTCTTTATGAAAATTATCGTGATTGAACCAATGGATTGCAGTAGCAACAGTGATGAGGTCAACTGAATTATCCGGTAAGCCGCTGTTTTCAGAAAGCGCAATGGCATACTTTATTTTAGGATGGGGAAATGCATTACTGATTTGTTCTTCACTTGCATCGGTTGCATATACCAAATCGAAGTATTCGGCTAAAGCAATTGCTGCCTGCCCGTTGCCTGTTGCACAATCCCATGCTGCATTGCGGTTATCACATAACCCTGCTAAATATTTATACAGCTCCTTCGGATAAGATGGACGATGCCGGGAATATTCTTTCGATTGTTTGGAAAAATAATCTTTGAAATTCATAATGTATTCATTTTTTCAAAAATATTTTATTTATTGTTTCAATTTCAGTTTTTTGTCCTCACCCCCCGGGATTAATTGCGAATTGTCAATTGCGGATTGTGAAAAAACGGAATATATTAAATCCGAAATCGCAAATCCGAAATCCGAAATCAATCCCGGGGGGTGAGGATAAAACCCTGAAATAATTCGAAAATCTTATCTCTAAATAATATTACCTGTACGAAAAATTCTCTGAAATATATTTAAAGCTCACATCATATCTGTATTGAATGTTCATATGTGTATCATCAAACTCCTGGTGGATATATTTAATTCCGTTCTTTTTCAGCTTATCTGCAAATATTCTTGCTCCGGCATAAAGATTGAACTGGTCTCTTATTCCGCAATCAATGAATATCATTTTTAGTTTCTTCAGATTGTTTTTGTACTTATCAACAAGCCGTACGGGATCGTATTTTAGCCACTTGTTCCATATTTCAGGGATGATTTCCAATGTGTTAAGGTCAAAAGGAAGGTCAAAGTTATATTCTTTCTTTTTGGGGTTAGGTGAGTAATGTGCTGCCATACCTATTGTGAGAAGTATATCAAAAAATGCTTTTGGTTTTCTTTTTTTATTTCCGAGCTCGGTTTTAATAAAATTATGTACTGCTTTATCACCTTTGCCATAGTTTTCAAGTGCAATAACGGTTTTGGGAAAATCGGGCAGGTAGCAGTATTCAAATGCACAATCACCTGAGTGTGTTGCCATCAATCCGAATACATCGGGATGATGCATTGCAAGCCACATTGCACCATATCCACCGGATGATTTCCCGATTATACATCTTGAATTTGCTTTCGGGATTGTCCTGAAATTTTCATCTGTACATGGTATTATCTCCTTGAGCAAATAGTCTTCATAATTTCCTGTACCTTTGGAGTTAATATATTGATTGCCGCCGTATAATGTCATGCAGTCCGGCATCACAACTATCATCTCTTTTATTTGCTTCGTCTTTATTAACCTGTCAAGCCGCTCCTGAATATTTTCGGAATAAGCATTGACGTTCATGTTCATCATTCCATATCCTGTATAACCTGAAATAAGATAAACAACAGGATATTTTGTGTCAGATTTTCCGTAAGAGGGCGGAAGATAATAAATTATATCCCTTTTATATGGGTCTTTTAAAGGGTTATTTCTTAAAACTTCGCTTTTGTAAGAAATTGCTATTACTTCGCTAGGCATAATTAAGATTATTTATTTATTAAAAATTTTTTCTTATTAACTACAATGAAAGCAACAGGGATTTTTGGTCAATTGGAGAGGGCAAAGAGTACACCGTTAATTCTTATCTGTCATTCATTGTAATCTTCCTATGCTGCTTTCCCAAATGGTCCCACAGGGATCTAGGGAAAATTTGGGAAAGTGGGATTGTGTTCAATTTTTCAATCTGCAATCTGCAATCAGTAATCTGCAATCAACCTGAAACCTGCAACTTGTAACCTTTAACCTGAAACCTTTAACCTGAAACCTGCAACCTCCAACCCCCAATTCGTCACTCGTTATTCGTCATTCGTAATTGATATCCCTGTATTTCTTCAAACATCTTATGGTCTGTCAGGTCATATTGCAGGGGAGTGATGGAAATATAATTATCCCTTACAGCGCAAATGTCATAATCTTCACTTTCATCGCAATAGTTCATATGACCTGTAAGCCAGAAGTAATCTCTTCCGTTGGGGTCAGCACGTACTTCAAAACTATCTACCCAGTTCGATTTTCCCTGCTTAGTAATTCTTATGCCTTTTATCTGCTCTTTTGGAACAGGAGGAATATTAATATTTAAAAGTGTTTTTGAAGTAAGGGGAATGCATTTATTGATTAATATATCTTTAATAATTTTTCCGGATATTTCTGCTGAATCATCAAAGTTCACTTTTTCAAAAGTAGCAAGAGATATTGCAATCGATGGAATATCAAGAGCGGTGCCTTCAGTTGCGGCCGAAACAGTTCCCGAATATATTAAATTAACTGCAGTATTGGCACCGTGATTTATACCTGAAACAACAAGATCAAATTTTACATCCTTGAATAAATGAAGCACACCAAGCTTTACTGCATCAGCAGGAGTTCCTTCTATCGCCATCCCGAAATATTCACCCTGCCTGCTGTATTCAAATGCCCTGAGCGGATAGAAAATAGTAATTGAATGCCCGACTGCACTTTGCTGCCTGTGCGGTGCCGATACATAAACATTTGCAAACTTTTTCAGCTCCGCAGCAAGCTTATACAAGCCCTCAGCATCTATTCCGTCATCATTCGATATAAGTATATTCGGTCTTTCCATTTACTTTTCTTCTTTTATTTTATACCATAGCTCATCTATCAGCTTCGGAATATTTTCTCCGCTGACAGCAGATATTTTCAAAACCGGAATTTTTTTCTTTGATGTTCCGAATTTTATCTTGTTCAGCTCTTTCTTCTGTTCATCTGTTAATGCGTCAACTTTCGAAAAACAAATTATCTGTGGTTTCTCAAGCAATGTTTTATCATATGAGCCGAGTTCTTTTTTCAATATGTTATAATCTTCCTTCTTATTTTCCTTATATGGAATTAAAGTAGAATCAATTAAAAACACTAAAACTTTAGTTCTTTCAATATGCTGAAGAAAACGTATTCCAAGCCCTTTTCCGAGATGTGCCCCTTCAATCAGCCCCGGAATATCGGCAACCACAAAGCTGTTAAATTCTTTATAACGTACAATTCCTAAATTTGGCTGGAGTGTTGTAAACGGGTAATCAGCAATTTTCGGTTTAGCGGCAGAGATTTTAGAAATTAAAGTTGATTTTCCTGCATTAGGCAGTCCAACAAGCCCAACATCTGCAATAAGCTTCAATACAATTTCAATTTCTATTTCTTTGCCTTTAACACCGGGTTCAGCATTACGCGGGGTTTGGTTTGTTGACGTGGCAAAATGAGCATTTCCTCTTCCGCCTTTTCCGCCTTTTGCTGCAACAAATTCATCGTCCTGTGCTATAAGATCTGCAAGCATATCACCGCTATGAAGCTCTTTTATGATACTTCCGGTTGGAACACGTATGATAATATCATTACCGTTTTTCCCGGTCTTATCACCGCCCATGCCGGGTCTTCCATTTTCTGCTTTATATATCTTTTTATAACGGAAGTCTATTAAAGTTGATAAAGAATTATCAGCACGGAATATTACATCCCCGCCTTTACCGCCGTCTCCGCCGTTTGGACCGCCTTTAGGTACAAACTTTTCCCTTCTGAAGCTTACACAGCCATTCCCGCCGTCTCCACTCCTGATGGTAATTTTTACATCATCTATTAACATTAATTTGCTGCTGAGTCTTTATTTCCGGATAGATTTTTTTTAGTAAAATAATTTTCGATTATATCTACAAACTTAACCGCTTCTTCAGAATAAAAATTCACTTTATTCTGTACAAAAAGCTCTTCGATCAAGTATGTTGCCGATTCCCAATCAGGTGAGTTTAATATTTTTGCAGTAGTTTTTTTGAAATCTGCTTCGTCTTTATTAAATATTTTCTTTACAATTTTTTTCTTGTATGATTCTTCACAGAAAACCTCATCTGTTTTTATATCATCTGTTTCTTCCTTAGTCTTTTCAACAGGTGGAACTGCATCCTGCAATCTTGCTGCAAATTCAAGGTCATTAGAATATATCTTTTCCTCAAATTCCAGCTTCTTGTCTTTAAGCTCGTCCGTAAATTGCAATTCGTTTTCGCTTTTCAATTCCGATACGTTTGTATCCTGTTTAATATCCTCATCCTGTCTTACTGTTTTCCGTATATCTTTTTCAGAAGAATCTTTGTTAAGCAAATTTGTTTTTGCTGTTTCAAAAAATACTTTTAGCCTTTCCTGTTCTTCCTTGTCATCTTTGATAACCTGTTTTTTCTCAACGTGTTTTATTAATTCTATTGCTTCCTGGATAAAAATATCATCAGTGAAAAAGCCGTCTATCCTGCTTTTTATTTCTGCAAATTCTTTATCCTGGAAAAAAACAGATAATATCTTTTTCGGAAGCTTGATGTTTATGGGATTATTGGGTCCCAAATCAAGAAAGAAATAATAAAGCAGCTTTATAAGATTGAACCTGTTTGTTTCACCGCGGACTGAGATAACCTCAGTCAGGATTTTTTTATTCACTTCATTGATAAGATGCTCTATCTGGTTAACAGATACAACATAAAGTGAGTTAATTGCGATGAATTCGATTATATGGTCTGTATAATACGAATAAAACTGGAAATACCTGAGCCGTTCATTGATGTAATCTGCAGGTCTTGTCTCTACTTCACCAAAAAGAAATTTGAGTAAAGTGGATTTTGGCTTTATGACATAATTGATATTAAAAACGATAGATTTGTGAAGTATATCTTCAGCTTCCTGCCTGCTGATTGGAACCTGCTTTTTCTGAATGAAGCAATCAAAAAAGTTTATAATATAAGGAGGAAGACCTGAGCTCCTGATTATTTGAAAAGTGGTTTTATCTGAAGAAAATTCAATGAGCTTTATGTACTCATTGAATTTTCTTTTCTCAAAATCTTCGAACATATATTATATTTAAGGAATGTAGTTTATAATTCCCTTGTAGAAACTGCCTTTTTAAGCTGAGAGATATGCCATGTAATATTTATTTCCTTCGGGCAGCATGCATTACAGTTAAATATAGTGTGGCATCTCCATGCTCCATCAGGTGTATCTATAATATCCAGACGTTCATCACTTGCTTCATCCCTTGTATCGAAGACAAACCTGTAAGCTTTAAGCAGGGCAGCAGGTCCAAGATAATTTTCATCTGACCAGGTTGAAGGACAGCTTGTCGTACAGCAAGCACACAAAATGCATTTTGCGGATTCAAACAGCTTTTCTGCATCCTCGTTTGATTGCCTTCTTTCACCTTCAACCGGTGCCGGATTATTAACTATTAAATAGGGTTTTACAGTTTCCAGCTTCTGGTAAAAATCCGTCATATCCACTATAAGGTCTTTAATAATAGGGAAATGCGGAAGCGGCTCAATAGTAACAACTTTTTTCAGGTTAATTACTTTAAGCAGTATAGAACAAGCGAGTGCGTTCTTACCGTTAATTTTTATGCCGTCAGAACCGCAAATACCGTGTGCACATGACCTTCTGAAAGACAGTGTTCCGTCGTAATTCCATTTAATCTGGTGAAGTACATCAAGTACCGTCATGGTTGGATGTACATCCAAAGTGTAATCCTCAAAATGCGGCTTATTGTCTTTCTCAGGGTTATATCTTAATACTCTAAATGTTGCTTGCATATTGATTTAAATTAAGATTTCTTTTTTATGCTTTTTTAATGTTTCCTTATCCCGGTGTTCTTTACTAATATTTTCTTTCCATCGGTTTATATCTTGTAATAGTAACCGGCTTGTATTTTATTTCGCTGTCTTTTCCGTCTTCGGGTTTCCAGATAAATGTGTGTTTCATCCAGTTAACATCATCACGTTTCGGGAAGTCTTCTCTTGAATGTGCACCTCTTGATTCGGTTCTGACTGCTGCACTTACAACTATTGTTTCTGCCAGTTCCAGCATATTTTCCAGTTCAATTGCTTCCATCAGGTCCATGTTAAATATAACACCTTTATCCTGAATTGAAGCATTGCAGTATCTCTCTTTTAATTCCCTGATTTTTACAAGAGCTTCGCCTAATTCTTTTTCATTCCTGAATATTCCGCACTTATCCATCATAACTTCCTGCATTTCACGTCTTATCTTTGCAATGTTCTCAGTACCTTTTTTATTAAGAACTCCATCTAACAATGTTCTGGTTTTTTCAGCCGGGTCAACTTTAAATTCTGTATGTTCGGCATTTTTCAGATATTCCACCATTTTTTTACCGCCTCTTCTGCCAAATACAACAATGTCTAGAAGTGAATTAGTGCCAAGACGGTTTCCGCCATGAACCGATACGCATGCACATTCACCTGCTGAGTAGAAACCTTTTACAATTGTTCCTTTTTCATCTGCAATAACTTCAGCATCTACGTTTGTGGGAATGCCGCCCATTGCATAGTGTGCAGTCGGCTGAATAGGTACTGATTCTTTTGTCGGCTCTACGCCGAGATAAGTTCTTGCAAAACCGGTAATTTCCGGAAGCTTTTCATCGATTAATTTTTTGCCCAGGTGCATCAGGTCAAGGTTTATGTAATATGTTCCGTCACTGCCTAAAATTCCTCTTCCTTCTCTTATCTCTGTTAAGATAGCTCTTGAGACCATGTCTCTTGGAGCAAGGTCTTTAACGGTAGGAGCATATCTCTCCATAAATCTTTCACCGTCTTTATTACGCAGAATTCCGCCTTCGCCTCTTGCCGCTTCAGATACCAATATACCTAATCTCCACAAACCTGTCGGATGGAACTGGAAGAACTCCATATCTTCAAGCGGAAGCCCTGCATTATAGACAAGAGCACAGCCGTCACCGGTACCAACATGTGCATTGGAAGTAATTCTGAACACTCTTCCAAAACCGCCTGTGGCAAACATTACTGTCTTTGCATGGAACACATGTATCTCAGACGTTGCAATATCGATAGTAACAATTCCTTTGCAGATGTTATCTTCAAGAATGAGGTCAGTAACAAAATATTCCGAGAAGAACTTAACCTGGTTCTTTAAGCAATTTTCATAAAGAGTATGAAGCATCACATGACCTGTACGGTCAGCAGAGTAACATGCTCTTTTAACAGGAAGTCGTCTTGAATTGGGGTCATTCGGGTTTTCCGGTTTTGTATGACCGCCGAACTGACGCTGTGCAATTTTACCGTCAGGTGTTCTTGAAAACGGAACACCCATGTGCTCAAGCTCAATAACTGCTCTTACAGCATCCTGGCACATTACTTCAATTGAATCCTGGTCGCCAAGATAATCTGAACCTTTAACAGTATCAAATGCATGATATTCCCATGAATCGTCTTCTTCATTAGCTAAAGCCGCACACACACCGCCCTGTGCAGTGCCTGTATGTGACCTTGTAGGAAATACCTTCGAGATTACAGCACAAGTATATTCTTTTGGAATTTCAACAGCTGCCCGGAGACCTGCTCCCCCGGCTCCTACTATTAGAACATCATATTTATGGATCATTTCCCTTTAATTTTAGAGTTGTTTTTAATCTGGTTTTTTATGGCTAAAACTTTAAAATTTTTCAGATTAATCAGATTAATCAGATTAATCAGATTTTAAGAATTCTATTTAAAATTAATTTCTTGATGATTTTTCAAGATATTTTATGAAACCTGATAAACTTCTTGATGTTTCTTCACTTTTACAAAGAAGTTCATTAAATATTTTTTCTTCTATATAATCAAGGTCTTTGGAGATATATAATTGTGTTCTTAATTCTCCGGCAGAACCTTTAGAAATATATAAAAACCGTATAAACTCAGTATTGGATTTTCTCTCATAACCTTCAGCAATATTACTAGGAATTGATACGGCACATCTTCTAATTTGTCTTTTTAAATCAAAATCTTTAGTAAAATGTCTGTTCTTTGTTATTTCATATATATCTTTTGCAAATGCCCTTGAAATTTGCCACACTTCAATTTCTTCAAATCTGTTAAATTTCATTTTATTAGAATTTAATAATTAAATAAATTTGATAATTAAAAAAATTTAACAAATCTGATGAATCTGATAAATTGCTATAGATCTAATTTTTTTAAGGCTTTATATAACTTTAATTTCTTTTGGTTGTCTTCAGGTGTATATGTGTAAATATTTTTTAATTCCATATATGAAAGCAGGGCATCAAGCTTTCTGCCTTCACGTACAGCTATCATTCCAAGGTAAAAATGTATATCAACATTATATGCCGATGAACCGTAAGCATCGAACTCCCGGTCATTTGCCATCTCGAGATATTTTCTTGCTTTCCTGTAGTCCTTGAATTTCTCGTAATATATAGAACCTAACTGCACATATGCCTGTGTATAAGCAGGGTCACGTTTTATTATTGATTCGTATTCTTTAATTGCCTTATCATATTTTTCCATCTTCTCATATATGTTTGCCCGCTGGTAGTAACTATATATGTCTGAAGTGTCCTTCTTTATCATTTTATCATAGAATTGAAGTGCCTTCCCGTATTCTTTAGATGTGGAATAAGCACTTGCCAGGCTTGATGAAAGCAAGCTTAAAAGACTATCTTCCTGGAATTTTTCTTTTATTGATGTGTAAAGGGTTTCGGCGTGTGTAAAATTCTCTGTGTAAACATACAGGTCCATTAATTCCTGGTAAACAATAAATGAATCCGGCTGAAGTGTAATGCATTTGTTGTAGAATGTTTCAGCTTTATTAAAATTTATACGTGCTATTGAATCCTGTTTTACAACAAAGGTATCAATTACTTTCATAGTATCTCTTTGCTTGGTGTAGAACCAGTTATATGTAACCTGTTCTTTGTATGTATTTGCTAACCTGAGATTGGTGAAATATAAGCTTTCAGCTCTTTTCTTTATAGCATCTTCATTCTTGTCAAGATTTGCAATATCAATTGAATTCTTGAAATTATTGAAAGTATTTACAGCAATTGCAAAATTCAAATTGCCGTAGCCTGCATATGTGTATGTTGTAATTCCAATAACATCACCTTTTGTATTAAAGAGTGCACCGCCGCTGTTTCCGGGTGAAATGGCTGCTGTTATCTGTATTACTTTCTGAAACTTTTTTTCTATCGGCTCGTAAGTCACGGGGTCTGTGAAAGAAACCTTTTCATCTTCCCTTATTCCTGCAATAATACCCTGTGATATTGTATATTCATAACCAAACGGGCTGCCGATTGCAAATACATCCTGTCCGACTTTTACATTATCCGAATTTCCAAACTTAACAGTATGAAATTTTGTACCGTTGGCATTCTTAATTCTCAGCAAAGCCATGTCATTTTTTTCATCCACTATCACAAGCTCTGCGTCGTAAAATGTACCGTCACTTGTTTTTACAAGCAGGCTGTCTATACCGTCAACAACATGGAAATTAGTACCTATTATTCCGTCTTCATCAATTATAAAACCGCTGCCGTTTAATAAGGTTGTGTCAGTGCTTGTATAAGAATAATACGAATAATAATTATCTGTATGATACCAAATTGATATCAGGGCAGGTTTATTCATTTCAATAATTTGTTCGGCGTTTAAATCACCGTTTTTAGGCATTACATTTTGTTCGGATTTATCCTGGGAATATAATCCGGAACAAATTGTTAACAATAATATTATTATTGAGATTATTCTAATCTTTAGCAAATTATAGTTATTTACCTTTCCAGTTTGGTTTTCTCTTTTCAATAAAGGCGTTCATTCCTTCTTTCATATCCTCAGATGCAAATAATAAATAAAAACATTTCCTTTCAAATTCCAACCCGCCTTCAATAGTTGTATCAAATGATTTCAAAACTGATTCCTTTGCCATTTGCAGAGCTAATACCGGCATAGAAGCAATTTCCTTGGCAAGTGCCTGTGCTTCTTCAAGATATACTTCATCATCAACAACCCTGCTTACCATGCCCGCATCGAACATTTCTTTTGCAGTGTACATTCTTCCGGTAAGTATCATTTCCATTGCTTTAGCTTTTCCGATTGCACGTGTTAAACGCTGTGTACCACCAGCACCGGGAATAACACCCAGCTTTATTTCCGGCTGCCCGAACTTTGTTGATTCGGCAGCTACTATAATATCACATGTCAAAGTAAGCTCGCATCCGCCGCCAAGTACAAATCCTGAAGCTGCCGCAATGATGGGTTTTTTTATCTTCCTGATTTTATCCCAGGTTGCAAACTGGTCTCTTATATACATATCAATTGCACTTTGAGAAGCCATTTCTTTTATGTCTGCTCCTGCGGCAAATGCTTTTTGATTTCCTGTAATAAGCATACAGCCAATCTCTTTATCTTTATCAAATGCTTCAAGTGCATTTAATAACTCTCCCATAGTTTCAATGTTTAAAGCATTTAAAACGTCGGGACGGTTAAGCTGAATCATGCCAACCATTAAACCCTTAGAATTACTTAGCCTGGAAACTAAAATGTTCTTATAGGAAGGTGAATTTTCACTCATCTATGAAAAATAGCGTAATGTTTAAATTAAAAGCAAATTTACGTACAATGTGTATTATTTACAAGGTTTAATAAAAGTTACCTAAAAAACACATTTATATTCAACACAAAGAGACAAAAAGAACAAAGTTACACAAAGATTATTGACATTGGATATTAAGTAGCTATTCTTTCGGCTTTATCCTGAGCGGAGATGAAGGATAATAATCTCAGATGATACGAAAAATGTCCTTTATTGATTATAGTTAAATTTAGATTTCTACTTCAATCTTAGATTATTATCCTTCGATTCCGCTCAGGATGGAAATTATTTAATCTATGTTCTCTTTGCCTCTTTGTGTTGGATTATGACACTATTTCTGTTAATTTTTCCTTAGATTTGCCCAAATTTCTCCATAATATTGCTCCCATTATTATCAATCCTCCGGCCAAAGCATAAATTGATGGCACCTCTCCAATACCCCAAAATACCCAGATTGGGTTGAAAATTGCCTCCATTGTTGCAATTATCATCGATTCGGTTGCGGAAACATATTTTATTCCTTCGTTAAATATCATATAACTTATTCCAATCTGGAAAACTCCCATATACAGAAGAATCAGTATCTCAGTACCGGTTAAGCTGAACGATGGAATTAAAAAAACGGTAATCACAGCAACGAGTGCATTCCCGATAATAACTGCATTTAACGAACCTTCGGCAATACCTGCAAGCTTTTTCTTTTTTAAAAGCAGGGCAAACATAGCAAAGCACATTCCTGATATTATCGCTAATATGTTGCCATAAATATTTCCTATCTCAAGCTTACCGAAAAAGAAAAGTATCATCCCTAAAAAGCAGACTATGAGTGTGATTAAGTTTTTATTTTCAAATTTGGTTTTTAAGAATATTGGCTCAAGTATTAAAAGATAAATCGGTGCAGTAAACTGCAGGAAAATTGCATTGGCAGCAGTTGTCATTTTTGTTGCCATTACAAATAAAATTAGTATTCCCGCAAAGAAGACAGATGATAACGTAGAAATCCTGTCAAAATGAAGATTAACTTTTTTATGTCTTAAAGTGGTGATAGCAAATACAGTCAGGGCGGCAATACCCGAGCGGAAGAATGATATCTGGAATGCATCAAGCTTAAGCAATTTTATAAATAACCCGCTTGAGCTCCACAATAAAGCAGTAAAGGAAATATAGACCAGTCCCTTGCGGTGAGCAGGTATTTTATTCAGCCATTTTGTCAGAAACATTAAGCAATATTGTATTAATTGTGAAGTATTTCAATGAAGAATTAATTGATTTGAGATTGAAATTGGTTGCAGGTTGGTCCCGCTAAAGCGGGATTTCGCAAAATGCTCAAAAAGTTGAAAGGCTTGTGCTGAGCGGAGTCGAAGCATTGGAAGATTGGTCCCGCTAAAGCGGGATTTACCTACTTCCCGAATTGTCCGCCCAGGCGGATTAGGAAGGAGAGAACTCTCAACTCTTAAACTCTAAACACTCGAACTCTAAGAACTCTAAGAACTCAACGAACTTTCTTTCCTGCAACATCAACCACAATTGGTGAGAAGAAGATGGAGTCTTCACTTTCCCTGTGTTCAATCCAATCGGTAAGCATTTCATCAGCTGTTTTCTGATCGACAATTCCTTTATCTGCCATATGCTGAATGTGTGTTGAGAAAAATTTATTTGCCCATTCATATACTCTGCTTGATGGATTGCCTGCAAGAATATGCGGGTTAAAATCGATTAGCTTTATCCCATTTTCTTTAAACATCCCGGGAATTTTAGTTGTGATATAAGGGTCACCGCCGGTTGAGTTGTAATATTTTCTTACGGCATCGGGGATATTATCGAATGCCCCGCCGCGCGGATACAAAGAAATACCTTCGTATGCATAATCCTGTATTGCAATTACTCCTCGCGGAGCAAGCGATTTTACAAGCTTTGCAAGAAATAATTCCGGCTCTGCCACAAATGCAATCACCCATCTTAAGAAAATAAAATCATAATAATTCGCGGGAAGCTCTGTATTCTCAACTGTATTATTAATGAATCTAAAATTGCTAATATTATTTTTTAATGAAAAATCTTTGATATAATTTATAAAAAGCTCCGATGGCTCAAGAACTGTAATTTCACTTTCTTTACCGGTTCTTTCAAGTAAGTCCAATGAAACAAATCCCGGTCCCGCGCCAACATCAAGTATCCTGATTCCTTTTTCAAGGCTCAGTCTGTCAAAAAAACCATCTGTAATTTTCTTCCATACATTATGCTGAAATTGCAGCCGCTGAAGCTCAGTATCATTTGCACCAAGTAAATATTCTTTTTCTGCCATTATTTAATTTATTTAAAACGCGAAGATAGGGAAGATATTGGAGAAATAATATACAATTCTATAAAGCAGACAGAATAGTTACAATGAAAAACAAAGAATTTCTTTTTAGATTTCCACATATACCTTTGTTTCCCTTGTGTTAAAATTATGTTTCTTTATTACAGATATATTATCATGATGCGAAAAATTATCGGTGAAATCAGTCTAATCAGTGAAATCTGCGATTCAGACATCTTTCGTAACATTTTTTTACATCATTTATCATAAAAATTGATTAAATTTGAAATAATAATCATACCTGAAATGTAAATCATCAATAATATTCGAAGTTTGCCTTAGGAGGACAATATGCTTATAAAATATGAACTACTGGAAGGAAAAGTCACCGAAAGCACAAATGACGAGGCGAATATTCTTTTATTTTTTGGACCTGATGAAAACGAGAAAAAATTTCTTATTGAAAAATTACAGGTTGATGAACATACCTTAAATTCATCACTTGACCCTGATGAGCTTTCACGTATTGAGTTTGAACCGGACCACATTGCAGTAATATTTAAACGCCCGAAAAATTATTCGGGTAAGGAACAGCTGCTGTTCAGAGTTGCTTCTGCGGGTTTATTTTTATTTAGTGATAAGCTTATTATGGTTGTGCCCGAACAGATACAATTGTTTGACAGGAAACAATTTTCAAAATGCTGCACTTTGAAAGATGTTATGCTGAAAATGATATACCGCTCTATTTTCCATTACCTTGAACACCTTAAAGTTATTAATGAGATATCGGATGAACTGGAAAAGAAGATTAATGCTTCAATGGATAACCGTTATATCATAAATCTTTTTTCTCTTGAAAAAAGCCTTGTGTATTATTTGAACTCGATAAACTCGAATGGTGTATTAATAGAGAAGCTGAAAAATTATGCATCAAGAATAAGCTTTACGCAGGATGAAGTTGATTTCCTTGATGATATGCTGATTGAAAACACCCAGTGCTATAAACAGGCAGAAATATATTCAAACATTCTTGCAAGCCTTATGGATGCAAGAGCTTCGGTAGTAGGCAATAACCTGAATGTGCTGATGAAAACCCTGACCATCATAACTATCGGTATCATGGTTCCAACGTTTGTAGTCAGTGCATTTTCAATGAACGTATCAATACCATTTGAAGACCATCCTTATGCGTTCTATATTGTTTTAGGATTTGCATTGTCATCCATACTTATACTTCGGTCATGGCTGAAAAAGAAACATTGGTAAGTCACCTTACGTAAATTATAAATCAATTTGTTACCGCAAGAAATAAACAGGTAATTTCAGTTCATGTCCTCACCCCCCTGACCCCCTCTCCTATGATAAATGAGAGGAGAGGGGGAGAATGAATTAAAGATTTCACATACTAAAGAGAATTTTATAAGTTACTGCTCCCCCTCTCCTAACGCCCCTGCCTGCAGCAGGCAGGTATCAAAGGAGAGGGGGTGAGGACATGAACTGAAATTAATAAGAAAAAAAAATTATTACCCGATTATTATACTTTTGCTAAGGTCAACTGGTGCTTAAAACTCAGCACTAACACCAATAGTAGGCAGTATTCCAAGATTTTCATTTTTCACAATTTCTCTTTTGAATTTATCCCAGCGGTATTCAAATATATTTTTCCTGTTATAAATATTCTGAATATCTATATAAGTAGTCAAAGCCCATTTGCTGAAATTCCATTTTTTCTCCGCCCTTATATCTAACCTGTGATATACCGGCAGTACCTGCGAATTATATTTTGTATAATCCACAGTCCCATTAGTTGAATCAATTGGAGTATAAGGTCTTCCGCCCGATAATCTGAACTTGCCGCTGATTTCCCATTCTTTGCCAAGCCTGTATCCAAACGAAGCATTTACAATATAACGGTTATCATAATCAGACCGTCTTTCAACTCCATCAAGTGCGGTATATTTTACATCGCTGTATGAGAATGTGAAAGTACCGTAAAGTCTTTTTGTTAATGCTTTCTGCAGAAATACTTCAAAGCCTTTGGCAGTACCTTTCCCGGCACTTATTAATGGTTCAAGCCCGAATGAATTCTGGTTATCGAATCCTCCGTTATTAGCTAATATTAAATAAGGCCTTACAGTGCTTACAGGATAATTGGAATATTTTTTATAATAAGCTTCAACTGTCAGCTTTGTGCTTTCATCAAATAAATATTCAATTCCGGCAATATAATGGTCTGCCCTTATATCCTTTAAATTTAAATTAGAAGGCGAGCCGAGTATCCAGATATAAGAAGGGGATTGATAGAATATTCCGTAAGAAGTGTTAACAGTTAATTTTGGCGATATAGTCAAAGACAATGATACTCTTGGCGAAATATAATTTTTGTTATTAATCAGGTCTATATAATCATATCTTAATCCGGTAGTAAATTTCAGTCTTTTCATCAGTGTTTGAATTACTTCTGCATAAGCAAAAGCTTTATAAGTTCTTTTATTTTCTAACAGATTGAATGCAGGAATAACAAATTTTTTCCCGGTCTGCGGGTCAGTAATATCAACTGTGTCTGCTGATTTATTAATATTATAATCAAGAAGGATGGTCTGTCCTCCAATGCCCGAGCTGATATAAGTGTTTTCTGTTGGTTTTATAGAATACTCTGCTTTTAGTTGAACATCACCTTCCTTTGACCTGTTTGAAAATGTTTCAATAAAATTCGTATCTCTTTTGGAAAATAGATAATTGGTAAAATTCCTTGATAGAATTAATTGGGAATAGGACTTTGCAGACCATAAAGATTTCCAGCTTAAGCCTGCTGAATAACTGTTCTGGTTGTTTGTTAATATTCTTTCATTATTTTGTATGTTTTCTTCATTATCATTATTGAATCTGACCTTATCAATAGCACCAAGAGATGAGAATGTTAGAAAATTACGGCTGTTAATATGATAATGGGCTTTTATCTGGAAATCGGTGTATTCAGGTACAAATGAAAATCCCGAAGCATTAAATATTAAATCGAGATAACTTCTTCTGGCGGAGATAATAAATCCTGAAGTGTTTTTGGTTGGCAGAGGTCCTTCAATATTAGCCCCAAAGCCCGTTCCACTTAAGTTTATTTTACCTGTAAACTTTTCCGTATTTCCTTCTTTAAGCTTTATTTCAGCAACTGAAGAAAGCTTATCACCATATTTAGCACTGAATCCGCCTGTTAAAAAATTTACTTCTCTTACAAAATCAAGATTTATTATGCTGACCGGTCCGCCTGTTGCACCCTGTGAACCGAAATGATTTATATTATTAACAAGGAAACCATCAACAATAAACAAATTTTCCGATGGCGAGCCGCCGCGTACAACTATATCGTTTCTTCCGTCTGATGTTAATGCCGCCCCGGGTAATGACTGCAATATTCTGCCTACATCTTCAAGCCCTCCGGGAAATCTTCTCAGCTCTTCAAATGTCAGTGTTTTGTATGATACAGTTGCATCTACCGGTTTTTGAAACCGTAAAGATTCTATTATAACTTCTTCGGTGGATATTGGTGTTAACTCAGCTACAACTTTAGTCTGTATTCCTGATGAAACGGAAATGCTGCCTGCAATATATGTCTGATAAGAAATATTTGTGAACCTGATTTCGTAAATTCCTGGCGGGACATTTTTAATTGTAAATAAACCGTTAGCATTTGTTTCGGTTTTTATTTGTGTACCTAATATTTCAACTTTAATTTCTTTTAAAAAAGATTGTGTGTATTTATCCAGTACTTCTCCTGTTATATCACCTGTAGGCTGGGCAAAGACCACCCTTACAGCTAATATTAAGATTGCATTAAGAATCAATAAAGATTTTGTCAAATTTTCTCCGTAAATATTTAATTATATTGGCTTTAACATCAATCGGTTTATTGTTGGTTCCATATTTTAAGTGTAAACTTATGCAAAAATATTTTCCATTAATACACAATAAAACAGAGGACTTAAATCCATAAATTTTTGTTTAATTTTATAAACAACTGAAAAAAGAAGAGAATAAAAATATTAAAGCTTCAATTTTAAACAGGCCAGTTTTGAGGATGCTTATCAATACGGCAGGTTTTATTTGTGTCGGGCTTGGTGTGATTGGAATATTTCTGCCTTTAATTCCTGCAACTGATTTTTTCCTTCTTGCAGCCGCTTGCTTTGCAATAAGCTCACCTAAATTTTATCATTGGCTGCTTTATAACAGGTTTTTCGGAAAGTATATCAGGAATTACCGTGAAAACAGGGGTATGACTTTATTAACTAAAATATGGACTTTATTATTTTTATGGGCAACTATTAGTTATTCTATTTACATAATCGATAATATTTATGTCAGGATACTGCTTGCCTTTATTGCAATTGGCGTAACAGTGCATGTGCTCATGCTTAAAAGAGCGAAGTAAGTTAAAGAGGTTTATAAGGTTTGTAAGGTAAGTGCAAAGAGTGTATAGAGTGTGTAGAGGGTATAGAGTGTATGGAGTGTATAGAGTGTGTAGAGGGTGTAGGACTGGAAGGATTCCAATCACGCAGTGATTACCCGTATTAGGAAATGATTGGAATAGTATTTAACTACATAGTAGTTGCCCATTTCTCTATAGTAAATTGAGAATTATAGTGAACTCCGGCGGAATTCTGAATAGAAACTTATAATTTTTAATATAAATACTTAACAATTTCAGTTAATTATAAATATTCTTCTTACAATTGAATATCACATCAATTATCTTTAATTTTCGTTAATAAATGGCAAAATCTGAGAAAATAACACCACAGGTAATTCAGGAAGATAAAGAATACCTAAATGAATTAAGACCTCATAGATTTGAGGAATTTGTCGGGCAGGATAAGATTAAAAGCAACCTTGATATTTCTATCCGGAGCTCCCAAAAAAGAAATGACTCGCTCGACCATATATTATTTACAGGACCTCCGGGTCTTGGAAAAACAACCCTTGCTTATATCATATCGGGTGAAATGAATTCACGCATCGTTACAACATCCGGTCCGGTACTTGAAAGACCGGGTGATATTGCCGGCATGCTCACCAAGCTTCAGGAAAAAGATATTCTGTTCATTGATGAGATTCACCGCATCCCGAAAGTTGTGGAGGAATATCTATACTCGGCAATGGAAGACTATAAGCTTGATATAATAATTGACCAGGGACCGGGAGCAAGAAGCGTAAGCATTCAACTTGAAAAATTTACACTCATCGGTTCAACTACAAGAGCTGGTTTGCTTTCATCTCCGTTGCTTGGCAGGTTCGGATTAAACTGCAGGCTGAATTATTATAATATAGAAGAGCTGAAGAAAATTGTCATCCGTTCTGCATCCATCATGAATATCAAAATAGATGAAGAAGGTGCATTAATAATTGCACACCGCTCAAGAGGGACACCGCGTATTGCAAACCGCCTGCTGAGATTAACACGCGACCTGGCAGTTGTAAATAATAAAGGTGTGATTAATGCCGCTATTGCCGATGAATGCCTGAACAACTGGGAGATTGACAATAAAGGGCTTGATGAATTGGATAAGAAAATACTTACAACCATAATTGATATTTATAAAGGCGGTCCGGTTGGCTTGAATTCGATTGCAGTATCCGTCGGTGAAGAACCGGGCACAATTGAAGAAGTATATGAGCCTTTCCTTATCCAGGAAGGATTTATCAGAAGAACACCACGCGGAAGAGAAGTTACTGACCTTGCATACAGCCATCTTGGATTGAGCATGAAGGGAAGAAAAAGTGATGCTAAAGATACTGAGAACGGGCTTTTTCTGTAAATGCAGTGGCAGGAAGATACAGAAGACTAAATAAGGATTTCTTTCTAAGGAGCACTATAAATATTGCAAAAGAACTTGTTGGAAAGATAATATGCAGAAAATGGGGCAACAGGACTCTGATGGGAATGATTGTGGAAACTGAAGCATATCCGGGTATTAATGACCCTGCTTCACATACATATATAGGTAAAACCAAAAGAAATGAGTCAATGTTCGAAGAAGGCGGTATTGCGTATGTATATTTTACGTATGGAAACCACTACTGCTTTAATGTTGTAACGGGATTAAAGGATAAAGGCAGCGGAGTTCTGATAAGGGGAGTTGAGCCGCTTGACGGAATTGATATTATGATGAATAACAGGAATGTAACGGATATATATAACTTAACAAACGGCCCGGGAAAATTTGCACATGCATTTGGAATAGACAAGAATCTTAATGCTGCTGACCTTCTCAACGGCAATGATATATTTCTTCTTGAAAGTGAAGAAGATATAAAGCATAAAATAGCAAAATCAAAAAGAATAGGCATTACAAAAAATACTGAAAAACTATACCGCTTTTACATAATTGATAATCCGTTTGTATCGGGAGCAGGAAGGGCGGTTTTTAGGAAGAAGAACAATGATAACAGTAGCTGAGCTGGCGAAGGTTTATCCAAACGGATGCAATGCATTAAAAGGTGTTTCGTTTAATATTGAAAAGGGAGAAGTATGCGGATATCTCGGGGCGAATGGTGCGGGTAAAAGCACTACTATCAAGATATTGACGGGCATGATAAAAGCAGATTCAGGCTCTGCATTGATAGGTAACTATGATGTAAAACAAACACCCGAAAAAGTAAAGAGAATTATAGGTTATGTCCCTGAATCGGGTGCCCTGTTCCAGTCTCTTACCCCGTTTGATTTCCTTGAGTTTGTATGTAAAATATACGACATGGATAAATCTGTTTACATCAGGAGAATATATGAGTTCCTTGAGATGTTTGAGCTGAAAAACGAAGTTAATACACCTATGGCTTCATTTTCAAAGGGAATGAGGCAAAAGGTATTAATTATATCATCGCTTATCCATAATCCCGATGTAATATTCTGGGATGAGCCTTTAAGCGGAATTGATTTTAATACGACAGTATTAATTAGAGATATTGTAAAAGACCTGTCTGAAAACGGTAAAACGTTTTTCTATTCAACGCATTTGCTAGATATAGTTGAAAAGATATGCACAAGAGTAATTATTCTTAATGACGGGAATATAGTGTTCAACGAATATATAAAGGACAACGAAAAAAGCGTTTCGCTTGAAGAAGTATTTAAAAAGTATATAGATACTGCGGTAATAAAACAAAAAGCTACAGAAATTTATAAAAACTTAATGACAGGGTGATTCCCTTGAAAATTAAAATCCTGGTAACGGTGCTGTTTATTTTTCTGTCAGTGCTTAATTTAAAAGCTCAGTCGGATTTTACTGATATTCAAACCTTCATTGATTCCAATATTACGCGGAATTTCCTTTACACTACATTTGATAACGGGCTTTTATCCGCTAACTTAACATCCAAGCTGAACTATAACGGCAAGTTTAAAAAGAAATTCAATTATTATTTAAAGAACTATTACTCATCCGCCGTAACAAAGCTAACCGAAAATTTCTTCCGTGATTTTGACAATATTAAAGCCGGTGCCGGGTATGACCTGAACGATAACCTGAATGCTTCCCTGAATTATTACGGTATGTTTTATTCTGATGAAAAAAACATACAGCTTAAGGGCTCTTCAACTAATATGTTTTATCTCAGCAGCAGGTATGAGAAATCATTAGACGGCACGGAAATAAACTCCGTGTTGAATGCAGGATATAAGATTGAAGAACAAATCGGGGAATTAAACAGGGGCATAAGCTTAGCGGGTGATTTAAATGTATCCAATTTGTCGTTCTCAGGCTTCTTTATTGACGGGGGGCTTAAAGCAGGTATTGAAGACCTTAAGCCAAAAAAAAATAATTTCATTATCTCACGGTTATATGCTGAAAGGTCCTTCAGTGATAACCTTGCAAGAAATGAGTTTGACGGTTACTTTTCGAGGATAAGAAAGGATTTTTATTTTCCTGCTGATATTTTTACCGAACAGCAATTTAATGTAAAGAATAATATTGAACAAAGAACAGAGTATATTATGAAGGCATTTGACAGGTTCGATTATACGATTTCACAAAAGGCCGATCTTTACGTTACCCTTAATCCGTATTTCAGAAATATCTACAAGGAAAATTACTATATTCCGCAGGTGGTTGCCGCGCCGCCGAGTGTTTATGATACACAGGTACAGGAACTGAGCATTGGCGGTGATGCTGCTCTGCGGTTTAACCTGGAAAAGGCAGACCTCCAGCTAAAGGTATCTTATGTGGAAAGAGATGAGAAACATTTTCTTATCAATCAAGGGAAGATTAGCTCTGTTTTTGTTAAAGAAAAGGAAGGACTTGAGGCTCAGAAGAACAGCCACTTATCGAAGTTTGTGTTTGGCACAAATGTTTATTATAACTTATCTCTTTCAAACCGGCTTGAGTTTTTGGGTAATGCTTCCATATTAAGATATGATACGCCCAGCAAAGATAATACAGATGACAGGGACGAATTGAATTTCCTGTTTTACCTTGGACACAGGTATGATAACCTGAGGAATTTCCAGCTTCTGAACTCAGTTGACCTTAACCTGTATCACACGGTTTATATTTTCGGTGAGAAAAGCTCCAACAATAACTGGAACCGTGTAATCAGGTTTACAAGCAGGAATATTTTTACTCCTGTTGAAGCGGTAAGAACCATTAATACATTTAGCGTGCTTGCCAATTATACCGTGTATGACTTCCAGGATGTTGTTTCAACAGTAAGAAGCTATTCGTTCCGCCAGTTCAATATTAAAGATTCGACAATAATTAAGTTCACCGACCATATCGGGACAAACATTTATGCAGAAATTAAGCTGTATGAGAGGGGTGAGCTTAACTGGAGTGCATTTTCCATCCGCCCGGTGAATTATTTTGAGGACAAAATTATTAACGCTGAATTAAATTATTTTTTTAATAAATTTATAATGTTTGCAGCCGGGTACAGGTATTTTGAGCAAAGGAGGTTTAATTTCGTTGAAGGGGAACGGGTTTTTAATACTTCCATCAAAACATATGGACCTATGGCTAGATTAAAAATATTATTGAATGATAACTCATTGATTGAAGTTATCTCAAGCTATGATTTTTACAGGTACGGCGATATTCAGCCATCTTCAACAAACGGAAATCTTTACGTAAATGTAAGATGGAATTTTTAGTATTTATAATTTAAAAATGAAAACCATAAGAACTGAAATTGCATCGGAAAAAAACAATTTCAATTATGTAGAAGCCCTGCTCCTGAAAGTAAATAAAGAATTCAAGCTGCCTGAAAGTGAACTCCATAAAGTGCTGATTGCAGTTTCTGAAATAGTGATGAATGCAATAGTCCACGGTAACAAAGAAAACAAATTCAAAAAAGTTGAGGTAATAGTTGAATACAATAATGAGAAAATGTGCGTAAAGATTTGCGATGAAGGAAACGGTTTTAATATAAATGATGACATTGACCCTACACTTGATGAAAATATTATGAAATCATCGGGCAGGGGAATGTTTATTGCAAAATCACTTGTAAAGGATATACGTTACAAACATACACAAAAAGGTTCTGAAGTGATATTAACCATTCACAGATAACAATATAGTGCACTTTTCCCGGAAGGAAATAAAACCCCGGAGGGTAAAATGAAGTACATATTTTTTTCAATCTTCCAAAATCTAACTAATCCCGTTAGCATCATTTGGCAGCAATATTACGACATGCCTTAATTTATACCGGTATTTACAAAGAACGAAAATGAGTGATATTAATCACAACTACGTTAAATTAATATAGTAATTGCTAATTGTCAAGTTTTTGGTGAAAATAGTTGGATGAGTGCAGAATTATTCATCAGATTCATCAGATTTGATAGAAACCTCACCCCCTCCTCCCGATAAATCGGGATTCCTCCCCCTCTCCATGCTGAGTTTGTGAAGTCCCGCTCTGCGTGGATGGAGAGGGGGTTGGGGGGTGAGGTGCTTCAAGCATTACTTTAACACTCTAACATCAGCGACAAATTATACACTATTATAAATTCATATAGCTATTTTAGTTAATGATATAGTGAAGTTTTATTTTTCGGAATAAACCGCATTTCCTTCACATAATCGCCATTTTATTCATAGCATCCCGGTGAATTTGA
>RPQH01000016.1 GCA_003820375.1 Ignavibacteriota bacterium | reverse complement strand
TCAAACACACCCCTTCCGCTTCGCTCCCTCCCCTCTCGAGAGGGGAATCCTTACCTCTTTATTTATCTATTGATTAAAATTGCTTAAAAAGCACTCTAAACACTTTATACACACTAAGCACTCTACACACTCTAATCTATTTTTATGAAAAACTTGACAAACACAAATATCGTATATACATTTATATAGTGATACGTATTATCACTCAATATCGTTCTTTGATAATATCGAAATAAAATAAAGCATGTCGTAATATTGTTTGAAAATGCAGCTCACGGATTTGGTTAGATTTTGGAATGTTGAAAAAAACATGTATTGAAAAATGCACTAAAAGAGCTTGTGATGCAGATACAGCAAATAAAAAAGGGGCACGCAGCCCCTTTCAATCCATTTAAAATATTTTTAATACGGGTTCTCTTTGCAGTACTTCTTTATTGTTTCTATCAACAGCTTGTTCTGCTCTTTTGTACCCAGAGAAATCCTTGCTTCACTTCTGAATGCTTCTTCATCAAGGAATTTTACCAATAAATTTCTCTCAACAAGATATTTCTTCAAGCCGCTTCTTATCTCAAGCGGAATATCCACAAGCATAAAGTTTGCATATGATTTATAAGGTACAAATCCTTTCAACTTGTTGAATTCCTTAATGAACATTTCTTTATCTTTTTCATACTGCTTGCCGACCTTCAGATACCACTTAATATTATCAAGTGCTATCTCGCCGAGACGCTCGGATATCCTGTTATATCCAAGGTAACGGGTTGTGAAGTTGATAAGTACATCAAGACCTCTGCCAGCAAATGCAAAGCCGATTCTCACTCCTGCAAGAGCAAAGAATTTCGAGAATGTTCTGCAGATAACAAGTTTCGGATATTCCTCAATGTATGGTTTTACATAGCTGTTATCGGTTGAGCCGAATCCCCAGTATGCTTCATCAATCATTACAACAGTATCTTTACTTGCATCAAGGAATTTCTTTAAATCTTTGTAATCGATCCTGTTGCCTGTAGGATTATTAGGAGATGCGACCACAACAACCTTTGGCTTTTCCCTGTTGTAAATTTCAATCATGTCATCCACATCATAATGGAAATAAGCACAGCCGTCAAGTGTCCCTCTTCTCATCGGGTATTCAGCATTTAACCCGCCGCGTTCGGATGCTACTTTTTTATAATACCACCATGCTTCATGCGGTATCATAATTTTATCACCGGGATTAACATAGCAGTGAATTATCTGTTTTAACAGGTCTTCACTTCCATAGCTGAGAAGAACATGTTTCTCGTCAAACCCGAAATCATCAGCAATCTTTTTTGAAAGCCGTGATTTGATTCCCTTCATGAAATCTCTTGAATACCATGAAAGATGGTCAAGGTCAAGTTTCTTCAGAAATTGATATACTTCAGGACAAGGACCTGTCTGCGATTCATTCCTGTCAAGAAACTGAGGAGTTTTTGGATATTTGAACTTAACTTCTTTTTTAACCTTCTTAAATTTCTTTTTGTCGTTTTTCATTGATTAAATTATTTCTTATTAAGAGTTAATTATTTATCACTCAAAGCTTCAACGCCGGGCAAGGTTTTCCCTTCAAGAAACTCCAGGCTTGCACCGCCGCCGGTTGAAACATGGCTTACTTCTTTTTCAAGACCTGCTTTTGCAATTGCTGCAGCTGAATCACCACCGCCGATTACCGTTACTGCTCCGTTCTTTGTTGAATCTGCAAGTGCTTCTGCTATCTCAAACGTGCCTTTGGCAAAATTCTCCATTTCAAATACACCCATTGGTCCGTTCCATACTATTGTCTTTGCTCCAAGTATTTCATCCCTGAATTTTATTATTGTCTCAGGTCCTATATCCAGACCAATCATATCAGCAGGTATTTGGTTTGCATTTACAACTTTTGATGCCGCTTCATTTTCAAATTTATCTGCCACAACAATATCAATAGGAAGAAGCAGTTTATCTTTCGCTTCGCTGAGTAATTGTTTTGCAAGCTCTATCTTATCTTCTTCGAGAAGTGATTTGCCAATCTCATATCCCATAGCTTTATAGAATGTAAAAACCATTCCGCCGCCAACGAGTACTTTATCTGCTTTTGGCAGTAAGTTATGGATTACATCGATCTTGCCTGATATTTTACTTCCGCCAAGAATTGCAATAAATGGTCTTTCGGGATTGGTTATTACCTTGGATAAATATTCCAGCTCTTTCTGCATTAAATATCCCGCGGCACTTTTTGAAATAAACCTTGTAACACCCTCTGTTGATGCATGCGCACGGTGAGCAGAACCAAATGCATCATTCACATATACATCACCAAGTGATGCAAGCTCTTTTGCAAATGCTTCATCATTTTTTTCTTCTTCTTTGTGGAAGCGAAGATTTTCAAGTAAAAGCACATCGCCGTCTTTCATGCTATTAACCATATTTTTGGTTTCATCACCAATACAGTCTTTCGCAAATTGAACAGGACGGTTAATTAATTTTGAAAGGTGTTCTGCAGCAGGTTTCAGAGAATATTTCAGATTAGCTTCACCTTTGGGGCGTCCGAGGTGGCTCATTAAGATGCATCTTCCGCCTTCGGATATTATTTTGTTTATAGTAGGAAGTGATTCAACAATTCTTTTATCATCAGTAATTTTCCCTTCCTCTTCTTTAGACATTGGCACATTAAAATCAACCCTTACAAGTACACGCTTCGATTTCAGTTCACCGGCTCCCGCAAGATCATCAATAGTCAGTTTGTTCATTAAATATACTCCTTATCAATCAGCTTATCCGGGTAAGCTCCTTATAAATAGTTCACCCGTCTTTTTAGGGACGGGTGATATAAATTTACTTTTTTATGAAACCTTTTTTAAAAGATCTACGACTCTGCAGGAATAACCCCATTCATTGTCATACCATCCAATGACTTTAACAATATTTCCCATTGCCATTGTTGATAATGCATCATAAATACATGAATGCTGGTTTCCGATTATATCAACAGATACAACCGGGTCAATGCAATACTCTAAGAAGCCTTTTAAATTTGTTTCGGATGCTTTCTTGAATGCATCATTGACCTGCTCTTTTGTAACTTCTGTGTTAAGTTCACAAACAAAATCTGTGATAGATACATCAGGAGTAGGAACCCTTAATGAAAAACCATCAAGCTTACCTTTTAAGTGAGGAAGAACCTGTCCTACAGCTTTAGCAGCACCTGTTGTTGTTGGAATAATACTTACAGCACCGGCTCTGGCTCTTCTCAAATCCTTATGTGGCTGGTCAAGCATTACCTGGTCATTTGTATATGAGTGAACAGTTGTCATAAAACCTTTTTTAACACCGAAGGCATCATCAAGTACTTTTACCATTGGAGCAAGACAGTTTGTAGTACATGATGCATTTGAAATTATTTTATGTTCCGGTTTTAAAGCATCATCGTTAACACCAAGAACAACTATAGCATCAATAGCATCTTTAGGGGGAGCAGAAAGAACTACCTTAGGTGCTCCGGCATCTATATGCATCTGAAGCTTTTCCCTGCTTGAAAATACACCTGTTGATTCGATAACAACATCAACACCGAGTGCTTTCCACGGTAACTTTGACGGGTCTTTTTCAGCCATAACTTTTATGTCTTTACCGTTTACACTGATACCGCCGTCACAAACTTTTACTTCACCGGGATATTTACCATGAACTGAATCATACTTTAACAAATGAGCAAGAGTCTTGGCATCGGTTAGGTCATTGATTGCAGCAACTTCAAATCCACCAACTGCCATCATTCTTTTGAAAACAAGGCGGCCTATCCTTCCAAAGCCATTGATACCTACTTTAACAGCCATTTTTGAAACTCCTATTTTATAGTTAGTTATTTTTAGATAAATTAAATTTATATGTAAAATTACCGAAATATTGAGATATTAGCAATGAGGGAAGAAAGTTTGATAAGCTGAGATTTACTATGTTCTCTTTTTTAACAATTTTGTGTGTTTTTTAATTCGTAGTACATATTATCTTTCCTTTCTATTAATATTTGAATAGATAAAAAACTCTGTTTAAAAGGGATAGTCAAAAAGCAATAAAGTAAATTTCATATCTTAAGTATTAATATTTATTTATCTTAATGATTATATTATTAATTCTTGAAATTTTTTTAGAATATACTTCATAGTAATAAAACTTATAAAATATGAAACAAAACATATATGATAATGATATTTTCTTTGATAATTACAAATTAATGAGAGAAACTGGTGAAGGGTTAAATGATTCTATCGAAATCCCTGCTATGCTATCACTTTTACCTGATGTTAGGGACAAATCAATTTTAGATTTAGGGTGTGGTATGGGAGATTTATGTTTAAAGTTTAAGGAACTTGGTGCAAATATAATAACCGGAATTGATATATCAGAGAAAATGACAAGTATTGCAAAAGAAAAATCCCAAATATTTGAAAACATATTTATAGAAACAATTCCTATGGAAGATTTTTTATATAAAGAAAATGAATATGATATTGTTGTTAGTTCGTTAGCTTTGCATTATATCAAAGATATTAATGACATATTTAATAAAGTAAATAGATCCCTAAAAGAATCCGGCTATTTCATTTTTTCTATTGAGCACCCTTTAGTAACCTGTATACTTAATTATAATTCAAAATGGGTAAGAGATGAAAATGGCATAAAAATGTTTTGGAAAGTTGATTCTTATTCTGATGAAGGGATAAGAAATAATAAATGGTTTGTAAAAGATGTAATTAAGTATCATAGAACAATTTCAACAATAATGAATCAATTAATAGAGAATAACTTTAAAATCTTAAAAATATTAGAACCACATGCTAATGAATTAGATGAAGTTAACAGACCTGAATTATTAGAAGAAAGAAAAAGACCACCTTTTTTATTGATTAAATCGTTGAAATTTATTTAAATTAATCCTCAAGAGTTGATAAACAATTCTGAAAAAAAATGAATAAATATTTCAAATCAATCCTGATTATTTTAATAACTTTTTCTTCCGTTTCTTCCTGTGGACAAACCAAAAAATATGAACCAAATCCAAACCATTATCTTCTACATAAACTAGAGGATTCTAAGATATTGATGCTTGGTGACTATTTTCACAGTGCTCCTGGACCTTATCAGGGTATAATATCATTTCTTAAGAATTGGTCAGATGAAGTTACTAAGGATAAATCAAAAATAACCCATCTTACTCTTTTTCTTGAGTCTTCACCAAGCATAGTTGAATTACTAAATTTGTATATTAATAATGGGAAGCTTGATTCTCTTATTAATTATTTTTATCCATTTATTTCAATTGAGATGGTAGAGTTTTTTATGGACCTGAAAACATTTTCTGATGAAGTCAGGATTTTAAATAAGCAAAGTCTTGAAGAAAAGAAATTATTTTTTGACATACAAGCAACCGAAGCCACGGATATATCGGATACTTCATTGTGGAATATGCCTGAACATGATCTATCATTATATTTCGTTAATACCAGAGATAGTCTAGCTGCTTTGAGAATTATTAAATACGCAATTGAAAATCCAGATACAAAGCTGCTTATATTTACAGGGGATGCTCATCTCATTAAAAACAAAACATCAAAAAAAAGATTTGTTCCTTCATTAAATGATGATGAAGCTATGGGATATTATTTAGCATATTTCCTGAAAGATAAATTTGGTGAAGAAAATGTATTAAGTATAGAACAGGTGGATATGCCATATGAAATGTTAAATAGCCCTGAGTTTTACCAGGTGAAAACAGAAAATATATTCCTGCAAAGTAAAGACTTCAATTTTCCGTATATTAACACTAATGATTATGATGGATTTATTCTAAAGAGTGAAGGACGTTTGGGTGGGCATGATGCATGCTTCATTTTTAGTAAGAATACATTTATAGGTGACTTAAGGAAAATTAAATTATTTAATAAATATTCAAAAACTAATGTAGTCTTATCAGGTTATTATAATTATGCTTTAAAAAGTCTTAAGACTATAACGGGGAAAAATTTTGAAAGCTCAGAAGAATGGGAAAACTATATAGCTAATGATACTACAAATTATTTAAACTATTTATGCTCTCAAAACTTTAGACAAAGACTTACTGGCTATTTCATTAAAAACAAAGCTAACCGTGATTCTATGAGCATCTTTCTAAATTTAGGCTTTGCACATATGATGAATGAAACCATATCAATGGAACAATGGAATCAATATCTTGACCAGGAAATGCCTATGGTAATACAACTTAACTGCATAGGAATATTTATGTTTGGCAGAGATGATGAAAAACTGCAAGCTCAGGAGGTTTACAAGCAATATACTGGAATGGAACTTACTAATGCTTCAGATGCATTAAAGCAATGGAGATATTTCTTTTTTAAAACAAGTTTTTAAAGTAAAAGGATTTTTATAATTAAATTTTTTGAAAATTTAATAAAAAGGGGAACATCATTTCTCCCCTTGTTCACTTATAAACTGTGCTCACGTGAAAGTAAACAGCAGTAAATTCAAAATCATTCAAGCTCTTTCTCAACTTCAACCAGTTCCGAATGCACATCTGTTTTAATTTCAAATCCTCTTTTCTTAAATACTGAAATCATCCTGTTATTATCCGTCGTTGTTTGAGCAACAATTTTTTTCAATCCCCAGCGGTTGGCCACTTCGAAGCAGAAATCAGTTAGTATGCTTCCGAGGTCTTTATTCTGCCATGCATCACTGACTAGAATTGCATATTCAACTGTTTCATGCTCAGGGTCAGCAATTAACCTGCCTACACCAAGTAATTTTTTTTTGCCGTCTTCGATTATTTCTGCAACAATTGCAATTTCCCTGTCATAATCTATATAGCAGTAATGCGTTGCAACTTCGTGTGAGTCCCAGTGAAAGAAATACCTGAACCGTGAATAAATAGATTCCTTCGAACAGCTAGCTAGCAATTCAAGCCATAAAGGTTCATCTTCCGGCTTAATAGGACGCAGTGTAATATTTGTGCCGTCAAGAAGCTGTATCTCTCTTACATATTCTTCAGGGTATGGCTTAATTGCAAGATGTGAATATGGAAGTGATTTTTTATAATTGCTTTCTTTATCAAGAACCACTCTTGCATCAAGTGCAATAACTTCTTTATCGGTTACAAGGAGCGGATTAATATCAAGCTCTTTTATCTCCGGAAAATCAGCACATAAATATGATAGGCGTATTAATATCTCAATAAGCTTATCAACATTAACAGGTTTTCTTCCCCTATACCCTCTTAATAATGGCCATATTTTTAATGATTCAAGCATTTTATATGCGAGGCGTTCATTTAAAGGCGGGAAACCAATTGCAGAATCTTTGAACAGTTCCGCTGTAATTCCTCCCATTCCCGTCATTACAATACTGCCAAACACAGGGTCTTTTTTAATTCCCATTATCATCTCAACTGTCTCTTTTGCAATTATCATCTTTTGAATTGTCACACCTTCTACTTTTGCACCGGGCATTTTTTCATTTGCATTCCTGAATATCTGTTCAAATGCATTGCGAACCATGGCTTCATTCTGCACATTTAATATAACTCCTCCAACATCCGACTTATGCGAAATCGCTTTTGATAATATTTTCACAACAACAGGATAGCCAATTTCTTCTGCTATTTTTGCGGCTTCATCCTGCGTATATGCCGGTCTTGGTGTTGTAACAGGTATGCCGTATGCTGATAGTAATTTTTTAGAAATATCTTCAGTTAAGGTTGAGCCGTTATTTGAAATAATTGTATTAAATTCCTTCCTCATCTTTATCCATTCATCTGTAAACTCAACAGGAATATCACGCGGAGTTTCATACAAGCTTTCAAGATTGCGTGCATAAGCAACCAATGTCATGAATGCATTTACACCCTGTTCGGGAGTGCCGTATGTCGCAATTCCTGCATCATTTAATATCTTAATTCCTTCTTTCATTTTCCCGCCGCCAAGCCATGCGGCAATTACCGGTTTCCGTGAGCTTTCTGAAAGAAGTGAAATAGATTTTGCCGCTGCAGTCGGATTTGTCATTGCCTGCGGCGTCAGTATTACAAGCACTGCATCTACATTTTTATCTGCCAATACTATTTCGACTGCTTTACCGATTCTTTTTGAAGGTGCATCTCCCAATACATCAACAGGGTTAGCATGTGACCAATAAGCAGGAAGATTTTCATTTAAGCTTTTGTATGTATCATCCGAAAACTTAGCAAGCTCACCGTCAAGAGCTATCAGGGCATCAGTAGCCATCACACCCGGACCTCCCGCATTTGTGACTATTGCAAGCCGTGAGCCCTGTGGTATTTTGTTATGACCTATAAGTTCAGCACAATCAAATATATCACCTATTTCAAATACACGTGCAACACCCATTCTCTTGAATGCCGCATCATAAATATTATCTTCCGCCGCTATAGCACCTGTATGAGAAGCCGCCACTTCCGCAGATTCGGGAAATCTTCCCGCTTTGTATGCAACTATCGGTTTGGTCCTTGCAAATGAACGTGCTGCTGTCATGAAATTACGCGCATTCTTTATCGATTCAATATACATTAATATTGATTTTGTCTTTTCATCTTCGCCGAAGTAATCTATCAGGTCACCAAAATCAACATCCAGAGCATTACCGATAGAAACGAAATTAGAGAATCCAATCTTTTCTTCCATTGCCCAGTCAAGTACGGATGTACACAATGCACCTGATTGTGATATAAAAGCAATATTACCTGCTTTAGGCATTCCTGGACCAAAGCTTACATTTAAATTTAATGATGGAACAATTATACCAAGACAGTTAGGACCGATTATTCTCATTCCGTCAAACTTTTTCATTTCATTTATTATCTGCTGTTCAAGTTCTTTTCCTTCATCACCAATTTCACGGAAACCTGCAGACATAATAATAATGCCGAATATGCCTGCTTCGCCGCATTTACGCACCCATTCAGGAACCTGCTTTGCAGGTGAGCAAATAACAGCCAGCTCAGGAATTTTTGGTAAGGATTGCAAACCGGGAAAACATGGTATTCCCATTACTGCTTCACTATCAGGATTTACAGGATATATAACTCCTTTAAATCCGCTGCCTACTAAATTGGATAATACTTTTCCTCCGACACTATTGGGGTTAATTGTAACACCAATCAATGCTATTCTGTGAGGATTAAATATTTTATCAAGCTTACTGGAATTATTCATAACTGATTAGGTATAAGATGTGGGTTTGGGGTTAATATTAATTGTAGATATTTCATTAATAAGCAAAACATTTTTTCAAATACTCATAACAAATATATCCTTTAATTTTTTTTATTGATATGAAATAATTTATCTGCATTTATTATTGCAATAACGTTGAAAAGCTCAGGTTTTTTCAATATCTTGATTATCTTGCATTACGATTGTTATATTTGTTGAATCCCAAAAATTTGAACAGCATTAAATGCTTAATTTAAACATACTTATGGCAAAGGTGTAACTGCAGTTATTTATGGAACAATTAATAATTGCTGAATATGATAAGTATAAGACTGCTATTCTGGAAGCTTTGAGGAACAGGTTTGAGTCAAAGCTAAGCGATGAAGAATATAATTTTATATTAGAAACACTCGGAACTTCTCTCAAAGATATGATACAGCTTATGAGAGAAGGCAAATCCGCACATGAAAAATTCTTCTCCGATATCATTCTCAATTCAATTGATGCAATAATCGGTTTTGATAATGACTCAAAAATATTCCTGTGGAACAAAGGTGCAGAGAACATATTCGGTTATACCCGCCAGGAAATGGCAGGCCGTGACTTCGAGGTACTGCTTCCCGAACATAAGCTAAAGCAGGGTGAAAAGGATTTCCTGATAAACGAAGTTATAGAGCATGGTTTCCTTGCCAATTTTGAAACCGAACGGATTGCAAAGAACGGGAGCAAGTTAAATGTCAGTATAACACGCTTCGCTGTTTACAATGAACAGCATGAAATGATCGGCTCCGTCGGAATAGTAAGAGATATTACCAAAGTAAAAAAACTTGAAAAGGAATTAAGGGAAAAAGAAAATCTTGCATTGATAGGTGAAGTTGTATCCAGTATTGCTCACAGTCTTTCAAATCCGCTTAATATAATTTCCGGTAACGCAGATTATCTTTTGCTCGATAAAAGAGAAAATGAAAAGGAATACGAGGAATTAAAAACTATTGTTGAAGAAGCAACAAGAATTACACGTTCAATCAGGCATTTGCTGAATTTCTCCAGGCCGCTTACAATAAGTAAGCAGGAAAATAAAATGAATGATGTTATAAACGAGATAATTAAGAATTGCAAATACCTTACAGACGGCAAGACTATTCACTTTAAGAAACAGCTTGAAAAGGACCTGGGTGCCACAAGATTTGACAAAGCACAGGTACAGGAGGTTCTCACAAATATAATTACTAACGGCATGCAGGCAATCCAAAAGGAAGGAGAAATAAAAGTAAAAACTTCAGGTGATGAAAGAAATATTTATATTGAAATTTCCGATACGGGAAGCGGCATACCTAAAGAAAACCTTGACAGAATTTTTATGCCGTTCTTCTCATCAAAAGAATACGGCAAAGGTACAGGGCTGGGACTTTCGATTGCTAAAAAAGTTATCAAAGAGCATGAAGGTAATATCAGTGTGAAGTCACACATTGGCAAAGGAACAACATTCAGCATAAAGCTTCCGCGGTAAAATAAAAAAAGGGTTAACAAGTAACCCTTTTATAACATAACAATCAAATTATCTTATCTTCCAACCTGGTCTAAATAATCTTTTTTGCTTAATAATGCAGCTTCGTCTTCAGTATAGTTTTCATCGGGTACACAGCAATCAACAGGGCATACACCAACGCACTGAGGCTCATCGTAGAACCCTTTGCATTCAGTGCATTTACCGGGAACAACATAATAGTAATCTGATGAAAATGCTGCCTGGAATCCTTCGGGTGCTTCGCCTTCACCAAAAGTCTGGTCGCCTAATGTCCAGTTTGAACCGCCTTCATAAATAGCATCATTTGGACATTCTTCCACACATGCGTTACAGCTTATGCATTCTTCAGTTATCTTATAAGACATTTATTAAATTCTCGCTTTCTTGTAATTTATCTGATAAATTAGTTCTTAGAACATACTAAAATAATAAAAAAGTGCTATGATAAAATATGATTTGAATCAGGATTTTTCATGATTTATATCAAACATTATTTTAAGCCTCTTGTATAATTATATACATTTTTAGTGCCTGATTTTATGCCCGATTTTGCGATTTATGGCCAATTTAAAAGGATTTATGTGGAAAAAGTGGACTGTTTGGGTGCGGTTTTGTGTAATATTTGAACCCTACTTTTAAGATTTATCAGATTTGTCAAATTCATCAGATTTATCAGATTCATCATCCCGAGAACCCGCATAGGCGTCAAGTTAACGGTAAGGAGATTGGAAATATAAAAAAGACAAGGGGTAACTGTATTGATATAAATGTTCCACGAATAATATTAAGAATCATATAAATAACTCTAATCTTTAATGTTCTTATTACCCCTTGCCAACCTTAATTAACCGCAGATTTATCTAAGAGAATTAATATAATTATTATGCATCTCATAAATTCCTGATATTCCGTAAATTTATCTGCTTATAACTGCTATAGAGGGATATTCGGATAATTGAAGTATGCAAGGGGTAATGGAGTAGTTTAAATCCGGATTGCTTATCAAGATTATTCCTGAATTTGAATATATGCCTATTAATACTATTATCCCTTGTCTTTTATCTATTTCGAATCCTCTTTTCATTAACTTGACGCCTATGCGAGTTCTCGGAATGATGAATCTGATGAATAAAAAAACCCCGTTTCATTTCATTCTGAAACGGGGGTTTAAAGTAATAATTTATATTATTTTACAAGCATCATTTTTCTTACAGCAGAAAAATCTTCCGATACCAGCTTGTAGAAATAAACGCCGCTTGCAACTCCCTGCGGAGTCCATTTTACTTCATGTGTTCCGCTGTTTACTTTGCCGCTAAAGATATCAGCAACTTCATTACCCGCAATATCATAAACTTTTATTGTTACTTCGGCAGTTTTTGGCACTGAGAAAGAGATTGTAGTAGCCGGGTTAAACGGGTTCGGATAATTCTGTTCCAAACGGAACTCAACCGGTTCAGAATTATTATTTAACCCGATTGGATTTATAACAGTAACGACACGGTTAGGAGCCCAGTTCCAGAAATCACCACCTGTGGTACCATCACTGTTTGTCGCTAGCCCGGTAGCAAATATTGTATCCGTACCTGCATTTGGCGGCGCTGTATAATTAAAAAGGAATGTTATATTACCTAATACTAACGGAATATTTGCATTGTGTGTTAATTCACCGTTGGAAACATGAATAAAAGGTGAAACCGCAGCTAAAGAACCGTTCTTGGCAGCAATATCTATTCCTGAGCCTGTACTGCCCGCCCTGGTAAGTGTAACGGAAAATGCCCCTGTTTGGCCTACAGTAATGGTATCAGGACCTCCTATAAACACATTTACATCACTGCTTGAAGTGGAGCCATGACAGCCTCCGCAGCCGCTTGTACTGGTTTTTAACGTCCTGCCGGTAAATCCACCGCTTGATGAAAATACGTATAAAGACGTTACAAATACAAATAGAAATGAAAAAACAACAACTTTGGTGTTCCTTGTAAACATTTGTTTCATAACTTGCTCCTTGTCTGCAATTATTAAAAGAAAAACAGTAAATACAAAACAAAGCAGGTTCTTAAAAGTTCTGTAAGGGGCATAAAAAAAACCCGTCTCTGGGGAAGACGGGTCTAACTAAAGGAATGAGTATTTACTTTATCTTACGAGTATCATCTTCTTCGCTTCAACATAATCACCTGATATAATTTTATAGAAATAAACACCGCTTGCAACACTATTGCCTCTATCATTGACAGAATTCCATGTTGCTGAGTATTTACCTGCATTAAGCTTTTCGTTTACGAGTGTATAAACTTCCTGTCCGTTTATATCATATATTTTCAACATAACATTATCAGTTCTCGGTATCGAGAAATTGATCTTTGTTGATGGGTTGAACGGGTTCGGGAAGTTCTGTGATAACGCATATGAAATAGGAACTTCGTTGCTAATTGATTGAACACCAATTAAATCATTCTGTAAAACCTGAACTGCAAAACGCGGGTTATGCATTCCATGGCTTCCATCATATTCTATTAACTGGTAGTTCCAGTATTTTTTCCTGAGATCAACATTGAAAGAGTCAGCTGCAATTAATTCCCATGATACTGAATCAACACCAAAAGGCGGTAATGCAAATGTTCTGACTTTTGTAAGTAATCCATCAACTTCTTTATGCCATGCTTCAACGATTCCGTCTCCGTCATAATCGTCAGGAGCCAGGAATTGATCCAGGTTAGTTTTTCCGGGATGGCAATCACCGCATGCATTAACAATGTTTTCAAAACCTGTTTCACTATTAACCATACTGAATGAATGTCCGCCTACTTTATCTCTGTTAACTGTTCCGGTATCTGTTGTAGGTGCCATATGACATCCGATACAACCATCCTGAACAACATTTTTATGCGAACCGCTTAAATAAGGAGCTCCGCCAAATGATGCAGCATTTTTTCCTAAAAGAACATCTGCCTGTACTGAATGATGCATTCCCCAATGTGAACTATTTACCTTTGTTGCAGTAGTTACTGTAACATTAGTTCTGTTTTTATGGCAATCTGCACAAACTTTTCCTGCACCAAGCTCATTATATTGATATCCGGTTGCAAGAGTATCGGAATTGTTTGGTCTGCTTCTTAATGAATAAGGATTACCGCTTCCATGTGGATCATGACAAGCTGCACAACCAATCTTTTCCTGGCTTGATGCTATCATACCGTTGGTGTAGGTTCCAACACCCTTTGTAAAGTTTGCATAACCTCTTCCATCGTGGCATCTGATACAGTTTCCTAAATTGTTTGTACCGTTATTGTTCTGGGCAAATGAATTGCTCCAAACAGCTTCAGAGTGACCTGAATGTTCCCACTGAGCCATTTTATTATGTCTCCATGGTTCGTCATGGCACTGTCCGCACATCTTAGAATCATATGATACATCAATTTTCAATGTATCGCTTGTAGCTGCATGTTCACTTCCCGGTCCATGACAGGTTTCGCAGCCTATAGTTGCAAACTGTGTTAATGCCGGGAATTTTGTCTTTAATGAATCCCAGTTTCCGGGTTTCGGTGGTGCCCATTGACTCCATGCCCAACCGAGTGTTCTTGCCCTGTCGTCAAATCCGCCGTTATCCTGAACAGTATTATGGTCAGTTCCGGTTGTGTGACAAGGGAAACATCTGGTTGCATAAGTAGCTGAACCGCTGTCAATATCAAATTTGAATTTAACAGCATGGGGGCTTACTTTCCATTTATTGAAAATAGCAGCGAATTCCGGCATACCCTGATGGCATGTCATACATTGTGGATATGTAGGAGCTATTCCCTGAAAATTGCCTACGCCAACATATGTTGCTGCATAAAACTTTTCTGTTGTATCTTTTGAACCTGCCGAGGTTACCATAGTTACTTTAACTTCATAGGTACCTGTTACGTCAGGTCTGAATTTTGCCCACCAGCCGAGTGCAGTAACAGGAGTGATGGTGGCATTTGAACCGCTTGGTTTTGATTGTAAAGTCCATGAAGCACTGGTAATTTCAGCTGTGCCGCTGATGTTCTTTACAAGCATGTAAACCATGGTTTTGTTCGCTACATTTGTCAAACCCGGATATACTGTTGAGTCAGGAACAAATGTTGAGGTCTTTAGGTCATGTGGTGTAACTGCCTGCGGTACAATTAAAGCCCTCTGGCTAAGAATTGTACTTGAGCAAATGACCAACAAAACAAAAATTAGTAGAATTTTTTTTATTTCTTTCATGATTTTATTGAAGATTTGGGTTTTTTAACTCGTAACTTTTAAAAATATACTTCATTTTAGTTACTTATGGCTATGTAATACCCTTGTTATAAGTCATTTTCCGTGCCAATCATGAGTTTATTTTTAGTTTATAATTAAAGATTATTAAAACAGCTTTGAGGAAATATTTCACCAACTGCTGTTTTTGTGTGGAAATATAGGACTAAAAAGAGTGGGTTATTAAGCGTTGCTTAAGTGTTTAATATTTATACAGTCAACCTCCTAACATGTATTAGGTAAAGACTACAAGTTTATTGTTTTTTTTTATACTTTTGCAATCTATGAATGAAAACATTAAAATCCTGGTCGTTGATGATGAAGTAAACTCTACAAAGCTTCTTAAAAAAGTGCTTGCACGCAAAGGCTATGCAGTGGATGAATCTAATGACAGCTCTGAAGCACAGCTAATGATAAAGGAAAACACATATAATATAGTAATATCCGATTTGCAGATGCCGAAACTTTCAGGTCTTGACCTGCTAAAAACAAAACCAGCAGATTGTATTTTTATTATGATAACCGGTTACGGGTCGGTTAATTCTGCCGTCGAATCGATGAAGCTTGGTGCATATGACTATATAAATAAGCCGTTCAATCTTGAAGAGTTTATAATTAAAGTTGATAAAGCAGCAGAAAAAATAAACCTGACTAACCAGCTCAGGAACCTGCGTACTATGGTTGAAGAGAATTATTCATTCAGCAGTATAGTAGGCAAAAGCAAAAAAATGCAGGTAGTTTTTGAATTCATAAAAAATGTTTCAAAAACAAATGTTAATGTACTGGTTGAAGGACCCAGCGGAACAGGCAAAGAACTTGTATCAAGGGCAATACATTACAACAGTCCAAGAAAGAACGGACCATTTGTCGCTATTAATTGCAGTGCAATTCCCGAGAATTTGCTTGAAAGCGAAATGTTCGGTCATATACGCGGTGCGTTTACTGGAGCTGTGGAAACGCAAAAAGGCGTTTTCGAACAGGCAAACGGCGGTACCCTGCTGCTTGATGAAATTGCCGAAATGCCTTTTTCACTGCAGGCAAAGCTCCTGCGGGTACTGGAAACATGGGAAATTAAAGCTCTGGGAAGCGATAAAGTTAAACGCGTTGATATAAGACTCATATCTGCAACAAACCAGAACCTGAAGGAAATGATAAAGCAGAAGAAATTCAGGGAAGATTTGTATTACAGGATTACAACCGTTACACTCACTCTTCCCTCGCTTAATGAAAGGAAAGATGATATTCCCCTGCTGGTTGATTATTACTTAAAGAAGCTTGGTGATAAGCTGAACAGGACACTTTCAATTACACCGGAGGCAATAAATATTTTAATGAAATATGACTGGAAGGGAAATGTGCGTGAGCTTGAAAATATTCTTGAAAGAGCTGTTATAACATCGGAGAATGATAAGCTAAACGTAAATGAATTTAAATTCCTTCAGATTAGCGAGAATGCAGAAGAGAACCCGTTCAGCTCGCTTGATAATGTCGGTTTAAAAGAAATAGAAAGATTATATATAAAAAAGATACTCGAAGAAAACAACTGGAACAAGCTTAAAGTAGCCCAGATACTTGGCATTGACAGGAAGACATTGTATAAGAAGATTAAGGAGTATGGTTTTGAATAAAACATTTCTGCTGTAACAACAACCATCCGCCATTACTGTAAATTATTAAAAAAACATAGTATATTAGGGGTAATCAACATCAAAAAAGGGAAAACAAATGAAAAAACTTTCAATTCTGTTTTTATACCTATTATTATTTTTATTCATTTCTAATATTTCTGCGCAAACAGGATGGGTTCAACAACCTTGTGGAACAATATCTAATTTAAGCTGTGTGTACGCAACATCTCAATCGGTTTGTTATGTTGCAGTTCCAAATGATGGTTTGCTTAAAACAACCAATGGAGGAAATACTTGGTTTTTTTTAGAAATGCCTACGGGTTATAATGTCGGTCACATATTTTTTACATCTTCAAACACCGGTTATGTTTCAGCAAAAACAAATATTCAATTTGAAATACTTAAAACAACGAACGCAGGAAACAATTGGAGTATATTAAACTATAGTTCAGATTCAATATGGAATATTTTTTTTATTTCCGATAATACCGGATGGGTACTTAGCAAAACAGACCCATGTTTGTATAAAACCACAGATGGCGGTAATACTTGGTTGCCTAAAACAAATAATTTCGGAACATTAATGTTAAATGGAGATTTATTTTTTCCAAATGCAGAAACAGGCTATTGTACAGGTGAATATTCAATGGGAGGTGTTATTTTATCAACTTCAAATGGTGGAAATTGGTGGGTTCAGGTAAACACCTATACAGACGTATATAATTCTTTATTTTTCATAAATGCATTAACAGGTTGGGGAACTACAAATTACACTGCTAATCATTTTTTAAGAAAGACAACAAATGGTGGATATAACTGGATACCGCAATACAATATTGGAACTGCCAATCTATGGGATATATATTTTATAAACGAAAATACCGGTTGGGTTGTAGGTGACAGTGGTAAAATATTATATACAAGTAATTATGGTTTGAGTTGGAATATTCAGCAAACAGGTAAAACTACAAGTTTAAAATCAATTTTCTTTATTGATAATAATACAGGTTGGGCAGTAGGAAGCGGAGGAGTTATATTAAAATCCACAACCGGTGGAAATCTAATAGGGATTAAACCAATCAGTGAAAACATACCCGATATATTTTTATTATCTCAAAATTATCCAAATCCGTTTAATCCTTCAACTACAATTGAGTTTGATATACCTGTAGCAGGATATACTAAACTTACTGTTTATGATTTACAAGGCAGAGAATCAGAGATATTAGTCAGTGAGGAATTGAGCGCTGGCAGCTACAGAATTAATTTTGATGGTAATAATTTAAGCAGCGGAATATATTTTTATAAGTTGGAAACAAAAGATTTTATTCAAACTAAAAGAATGGTTTTGATAAAATAATTGAAATGGTTTACACTTTATTTACAAATTTAAATAGTTATTTAAGTAGTAACTGCTTTATTTTAATAAATCTTATGGTTGCTTTCTATGCTAAAATTGTAGATATGGCTAAAAGAGAAGCTGTTAATTCATTTCCAGAAATAAACATTAAATAATATGCTAAAAGACAATATTATAATTACTTATTATCACCAATTTGTTGTAACTGAATTTAATGGCTGGTATTATGAAGGTAAACTTTATAAAGCTGGGGAAGTAATTAATTTAACAAAAAAAGATTTTGAAATATTGAGTAAGGATATAAGTTTAATACCGATAGGTAAATTAAGAAACGACATAACAAATGATTTAAATACATTCGATACAATTCAAGACAAAAAATTATATATTGAAAAGGTTAAAGCTAAATTTGAATTTGAAGAACCCTATGAAAATAAAGTAGAACCCTGGGAAAATGCAAATAATGAATTTATTAATTGGATTATAGAGATAGAAAATAACTATAATAAAATTTTGAGTTTAAAATCAATAATTAAAAAACCAATAATACCTAATATTGAGAAACTGACAAAATTTAATGAAATAAAATGGAAAAGCAATGATTCCGATTTGTATTACTTAATTCATAATATACCCTTAACACAAATTCAAAAAGATAATTTAAAGAAATTGGTAAAAGACTATTTCATTGATAAATATGAAAAACCATTTAAAAATAAAAAATTAACTCAAGCAATAAATAATGTGATTATTACAAACAATAATAAATCTGAAAAATCTTATTTGATTGATGAGGTTTTGAATAGCTCTCTTATGAACAAAGAAATAAATTTGGAAAAACTTGTATGTAATTTAACAAAGCACTCATTTATAAATCAAGAACACAAAGAAAATTTTATTGAAGTCCTCAAATCACTTTAAACATTGTTTATTCTTTAATACCCTTTAATACCCTTGATTTCAAGGGATATCAATTTACAAAACATTTTCTAATTGTTAGCTTTGGTTATCATCAATAACTTAATCAAAGCAAAATGAATAAAACACAAATCAATCCAGAGTTAACAGAGCTACAAGAGATTAAAAATCTCATATCTAGCTGGATAGTAAAGCTTAAAACTTATCAAATCATAAAAACGGAAAAGTGTATTTTGTTTTTATTATTTAATTTTTTCTGGTTTATATTAAAAATATTATTTTCTAGGTTCATAAATGAGTCTTTGAATAATTTTTATTACTAATTTTGTTTATATATTAGAGTAGAATGTGAGTTATTTATCATCACCGCACTTTTCTATTAATTTTTCTGTACTGCCAGTGTCAACTCATTGAAATAATTAATTTTTTATAATTCTTCAATGAGTGAGACACTGGCAGTACGGAAAATTGTCCTGTACATAGCCTGCTGATATCACCGCTCTTTTCTATTTTTTTTTCTTACTTATAAACATATATTATTGCTCTCGTTGTAATATTGATACTTTATTTATTTTATTCACAATAAAAATGATAAGAACAATTTTTCAATGGTGTGTTGATATACTCAATTTTCTTGCAGGTATTTTTGGCACTGATTATTACACTATCAATATTATTATCTTCTGCGTAGTTGGTCCGTTGGTTTTTATTTATATGGCTTATATTATTTACAAGCAAAGAAAGCTGATACACTCACACAAGCTTGTATCTAAAACCGGGATAATAGGTTTTCTGGTTATAATTGTCGTTATTTCTGCAGCAATAATTATAATTGCAAAGCCGCCGGGTAAAGATATAGTTTTTGATAAATACATATATCAATACTCCGACAGCAAAGATTTTACCGTGTGCGTTTCCTCCGATACGATTTATATTGATTCATATATTGATCTTGAGCAACTGGAAAAGAATTCCCGTTTATACAAACCCGCAAATATTACATATTCTTACAGCCGCCTGGTTTGCTTCCTGAACCGCGAACAGACATATATTTCCGCCACCGAACAGATTTATTAATTAATTTTCGGATGAACAATAATAGAAGCAGCTGCAATTAACAGTAACCACGGATTTTAACCCGTGGAAACATGGAGAAGCTGCAATTAACAGTAACCACGGGTTTTAACCCGTGGATGGATTCCATATAGCAAGGCATACAAATCCATAATCCATTTAAGGACGTTCATGGTGTCAGATGAATTCGGGAAAGTAAAGATTAACTATTTCTATTTGATAAAATTTTATAATCAAAATTTACACATATTTTCAGGATAACATCTGACACTGTACTGAATAAAAGTACTTGTGTCAAAATCTATCCCTCTCTGAAAGACCAACCATAAAGGCAATCTGACACTATCCCCAAATAGACCAACCTGGCACTGCATTAATAACATGAATTTCAATTTAACTTTTCTTGATTAATTTAGTTATTTTTACATTGAGGTTTCACTATCATTGGGGTTAAATTAAAAATTATTAATCTTCTAAAACTGGAATATTATGAACATTTATAAATCATTATTTTTTATACTAATACTGATTTGCTTCATAACAAACAACCGACTGCAAGCGCAGTATCATACAGATGTATTAATTAAAACGACAAATGATGACGAATATATCAGTTTATCAACCGATAAACCTGTGTATATTTCCGGTGACACAATTCATTTGAAGCTCCATCGTGAAAACGATACTTCATCGATAAGTCTAACACCGGTACTGCCCAATAATGGAATTTCTTTTACTGCTGAGAATAACAATACTTACACGGCTGTAATCCCTCTAAATGTTATACCCGGTTTATTTAATATCCGCTTAAATGTTCAGGATAAAGAAAAACGCCGTTACGTTTACGATACTGATTGTATTATAGAGATTGAAGAGAATAAGACATTTGAGAATATTGGAAATTATATTTCATTTGAACCCATTGATGGTAGTGTAGATTTAAAAAAACCGGTAACTCTAGATAAAAAACAGGTGCAAAATCTTAAAATAGTTTTTTTGCGTGATAAGATATCCGAGCAAATGGGACCGCAATTCGTAATAATTAAGACTACTGTTATTTCAAGAGAAGGCAATACTTTGCAAACAATTGAGCGACGTGTAATGACATTCAAGAGTCACGGCGATGTATTTATTGACCGGATAAAGTTCAATCAATACCGTGCCGCTTACGGTCCCTATTCGGCTACAAGCTACAATGAAATAAACCAGGTGCAATTGTATCTTGATTCACTTCCGGATTGGGCAGTAATAAAAGTATCCGTTGAACCCGACTATTTAATAAAGATTGGAATTCGTAACCAGCCCAATGCGGTTACCCGTTTTTTTCAATTAAAAGGACCGACAATCGAATTAGGATTTTTTTTAGGATTTCCCAAAGTTTTATATGATTCGAGAGCTTATGATACTACCGAGTATGGAAACACAAGTGCAATGCTCCGGTTTTATTATGTAAATTCGGTTACAGGGCACAGATTACCTGTTAATTTAGGCATCGGTACATTTGGGGTAAACTCTCCATTCAACCTGAATAAAGGCAGGGGTGGTTTTGCAATTTCATTATTTCTGGATGTTATCGACATTTTAGAACAGATTAGTATTTACGTGCCTGCAAAAATCAATAAAGTATCATTAGGTTTTGATGTATCACCTTTTTTCCCAATTAAAAAGAAATGGAGAATATTGGTAAACGCTTATATAGGCTACACATTTTAATCAAGCTTTACCCAAACCTTTATTTTAGAATCTGGATAGGATGATATAAATTGTAAAGAATTATTCGATTTCGGCAAATAACTTAAGAGTAGAACTGATTTTGAGTATGATATTTTAAACACTTAATCTTATGGTTAAAAAATGTTTGAGAGTTATCAGGTACAAGCATAACAATTCCTTTATCAGTAAAATCCATGATATCATCATAGGCATCTCCCGATTTTATAACCTCTTTTTCATCAAATGACAAAACTACCCATTTATTACTATAATCTTTAAGTAACTGGGTGAAATCCTGAGGTTCTAATCCGTTTCCTGATTTATTTTCCATATATAATTTTTAAAATATAACAAAAATAAAATCATTAAAATCTAAAAAACTCCCAAATACATCCTAATTACAGTAAAATTCTCACCACTTATTTGAGGAAAAAATCCCCAAAATCTTCTTAATTTTAAATTATTCCTCAAAAACCTTTAATTTTGGCGAAAAAAACCAAAAAATAATGGCACTATAATTGTCAAACTCTATTATATGATTTTGATATATATATAATAATACCGTTATGGGAAAACAATTCAAAGTACTAATATTTTGCCTTAAACCGCCAATTTGCAATTTAATAAAGAAAACTTTTACATTGTCAAATTATTTGGTTTCATGCTGTCATGCATATAAGGTTGATGAACAAATTTTCGATGAACTTGGTTATGATTATGACTGCATTATCATGGATGTGGATATCAGTAAAGATACTAAGGATATGATAAAAAACAGGTTTATTGGGATTCCCATGATCTGCCTGCCCTCTCTTGACTCTGAAAAGAACGAAGATAAAGGTGTAAAATATATATCTGAACCGTTAAGATTAAGCGAACTAGTAAAAACGCTTGATGAAATATTTGTAGAAAAATGAAACCAGGATATAAATTTTTAAGGAATATCTTATTCGGCTTACTTGTTACCGGCACAGTTGTTTTTATTTCATTATTCGCCGCCGGTTATGTGAAACTCTCAGCCCAAAACACAGAAGCTTGTTTTGCATGCCATGAAGACCCTGACCTGACTGCTGACAGGAACGGGAAAAAAGTATCTATGTATGTCAATCCGGCAGCTTATAAAAAGTCCGTGCATTCCATGGCAGAATGCGTTGATTGCCATACAGGTTACAACCCTGATGAACTGCCTCATTCAAAAACTCCTGTAAAAGTTGATTGCAAAAGCTGCCACCAGGAAAGCTTAAAAGGAATTGAAGCCGGTGTTCATAAGCAGGTTAACTGTTACGACTGCCATACAAAACATGATGTAGCACCCGGCAAAGAGATAAGAGTAAATCAAACGCAAAACTGCCAGAAATGCCACAATACAAAAGGCATACAGCAATATAAAACAAGCATTCATGCAAAAAAGAATGTAGGTTGTGAAGGCTGTCACTTAGGCGGACACAGCTCAAAGAAAATTTCAAAGAATGAAGTTGCCGCAACTTGCGGTAAATGCCACGGCTCTCATGAAAAGAATTTTAACAACAGCGTTCACCAGACTGTTCTGCAATCGGGAAACCAAAATGCTCCAACATGTACAGATTGCCACGGCTCACACCAGATTTTAACAAGCAAGATGACAATTGAATCACAGAGCTGTTTAAAATGCCATTTGGATGAAAAGCTGTTCCCGGGTGAAGGCAGAGGGTCTGCTAAGTTTGTTGCGGATTATAAAACCAGTGTGCACGCCTCAATTGAAAAAGGCGGAAAAGAAGCAGCCGGCTGCTCCGATTGTCATGGTGACCATATGATACAGGACCCGAACAATCCACAGGCATCCACAATCCGTGCCAAAATGCTTGAAACATGCGGGAAATGCCACCAGCAGGAAGTTGAACATTTTAAAAAATCGCAGCACGGTACAGAGCTGATGAAGGGTAACTTCAAAGCACCCACATGTGCAAGCTGCCACGGTGAGCATAATATTAAATCCGTTGTATCATCAAAAGAGTTTACAAAATTAAACCAGGTTGAGCTTTGCCTTAGCTGTCATGTTGACCAGAAGCTGCCTCATAAAAATTATAAAGGCGAAGAAGTTCTTATCAGCAATTATAAAGACAGCTATCATTACAGGGCACTGCAGGAAGGAAAGCTGAATGCCGCAACATGCTCTGATTGCCATGGTGCACATGAAATGAAAAAGTTTGATGACCCTGAAGCTCAGATATACAAGAAAAATATTGCAAAAACATGCGGACAATCAGATTGCCATACAAAACAACTGGGTGATTATAATGGAAGCATACATGAACAGTCTTTATTAGATAAAAATAATCCGGATGCACCTACCTGCAATACCTGCCATGGTAACCACCAGATACTGAAGAAAGATGAAAGCGAAAGCAGGATTGCAAGCTCTAAAGGATTGGTGCAGTTATGTTCAGATTGCCATAACTCGGTTGAGATGACAGAGAAATATGACCTTCCAACCGGAAGAACCGAGTCTTATCTGGAAAGTTTCCATGGACTTGCTGTAAGAGGCGGTTCAAAAGTCGCAGCTAATTGTGAAAGCTGTCATGGTAACCATAATATCAGGCCGTCAACGGATTCATTATCAACAATCAGCAAAAAGAATTTACCTGAAACATGCGGAAAGTGTCATCCCGGTGCAGTAACGGCTTTCTTCAATACACCGATACATATTGTCAAACCTGAAGAAGAAAATCCGTGGATGTATTGGGTAACCAACTTTTACATATTTATGATTATAGCTGTAATTGGCGGTATGGTTTTACACAACGTAGTTGATTTCTCAAAGAAATTTAAAAAGAAAAAATAATTTCATTTGATAAGATGAGCAGTAAGAAACAACAAGAAAAATATTTAAGGATGACGTTAAATGAAAGGATACAGCATTTCTTTCTATTAACCAGTTTCATCACATTAGTAATAACGGGTTTTGCACTAAAATTTCCGGAAGCCCTTTGGGTCAGAGGTTTATTTAATTTATTTGGCGAAAATGCTTTTGAATTAAGAGGAGATGTTCACAGGATAGCTGCAGTAATAATGGTCGCAGTATCTTTTTACCACATATTCTATGTGATACTCAGCCAAAGAGGCAGAAAATTTATTATAGATATGTGGTTCAGGAAACAGGACTTAACAGATCTTAATAATGCATTCAGATATTATATAGGCAAAACAAAGGTCAGACCCAAGTTCGGAAGATTCAGCTATATAGAAAAAGCGGAATACTGGGCAGTTGCATGGGGTACAATTGTTATGGGTGCTACAGGCGGCGTGTTGTGGTTTGAAAACACATTTCTCCCGGTAATTTCAAATTCAGGAATGGATATTGCTACTGCGATTCATTATTACGAAGCAATCCTTGCTTCACTTGCTATATTTGTATGGCATTTCTATTTCGTGATTTATAACCCTGATGTTTACCCGATGAATAAAGCATGGTTTAAAGGATACCTGACACGCGAAGAAATGGAACATGAACATCCTTTAGAGCTTGAAGAAATTGAAAAAGAACAGGCTAAAGAAACAAAAAAAGAAAATATCAGAAAAGAAGATACCGGTAAGAAGGATATCAAAAAGAAAGATATCAAAAAAGAAGAAAAAAAGCCTGCACCTGAAGAAATAAAAATTGAAAAAGATAAAAAAGAAGATAAAGGAAATAATAATATACCGGCTGAAGAAATAAATCCTAAAAAGGATGCCGGAAAATAATTAAAAAGAACAACAAACAGCCATAAAATAATCATTACAAAATGAAAACTCAGGAAGAATACGTAATCAGGTTTAACCTGTCAGAACGTATTCAACACGTTATTTTATTTGTATCATTAATAATGCTGCTGATAACCGGTTTATCGCTGACATATTACGATTCATGGTTAGGCAGAATGATGATAGAAATAGAAGGCGGTCTTCAGGGAAGAGGAAGACTTCATAATCTTTTTGCATTTATACTCATAGCTTTGTGTGTATATCATGCCTTCTATATTACATTTTCGGATAAAGGACACAAAGAGATCTCACATCTTAAATTCCGGAAAAAAGATTTTAAAAAATTAATACCCGGCTTAAAGTTCAGCATGGGGCTTAACACAAATAAGCCGAGTTCAGGAAGATACAACATATCTCAGAAATTCCAGTATTGGGGAGTTGTGCTCGGCTGTGCTGTAATGATAGTTACAGGCTTGATTCTTTTGCTCAAAGTATGGGGTATTGCCATGATAGTTCCAAAATGGTTATGGGATATTACCGGGGTTGTTCACAGTAACGAAGGTATACTGATATTTATTGTTTTGTTTCTATGGCACATATATGACGTTCACCTTTCACCGAAAATTTTTCCAATGAATAAAGTTTGGCTCACAGGAAAAATTAGCAAGCAGGAACTGCAGAGCGAGCATCCGGAAGAATATGAAGAAATTTACGGAAAAGAATTTGTATCTGATAAACAATGAGAAAAAGTTTTATAAATATTGCAATACTTATGGTATTTGTCATTGTATTTGGAATATCACCTGTTCTTTATTCGCAGATACAGAATCAAAAATGCCTGATATGCCATGGAAAGCCCGGGTTCAGCACTAAAACCGAAGACGGACATTTAAAATTTTTATATGTAAGTGACAGCACATTAAATACATCACCGCATAGCACCGTAAATTGTTATGATTGCCACAGTGACATAGTAGAAATAACCGCACTTGGACATAAAAAAGATGTAAAAAAAGTTCAGTGCACACGCTGTCATTTTGAAAATAATCCAGTAGGTGCACCCGAGACGGAAAAATACACTGAGTTCCAGGAAAGCGTTCACCAGCAGGAAAGGTTAAAAGGAAATCTTAATACTCCTATTTGCCAGACTTGCCACGGCTCACATGATATTAAAAAAAGGTCTTCACTTTCCGAATTAGAAATGAAGAAGAAAATAACACAAATGTGCGGGCAGTGCCATCTTGATATTTACAGTGCTTACAGCCATAGCATTCATGGCACAGCATTGTTTGAGCAGAACAACAGTGATGCCCCTGTTTGTACCAATTGCCATGGTGAGCATACTATAAGGAAAAAAGACGACCCCAAATCATCGGTTTATAAAACTGCTCTATATAACACATGCGGAGACTGCCATGCTTCGGAAGTAATAACAGAGAGATACGGAATAAGCTCAGATAAGATTGAAACATATGAAGAGAGTTATCATGGTATAGCGGTTCAGTTCGGTGAAAAGACAGTTGCAAATTGTGCAAGCTGCCATGGTATTCATGATATCAGGCCGCAAAGTGACCCGCGCTCTACAATTCATGCAAATAACATTGTAAAGACCTGCGGCAATTGCCACCAGGATGCAAATGTAAATTATACAAAAGGACTAATACATATTAATCCTCACTCAGAGGAATCCGGTCCGATTTATTATATCAGCTCAATATTTAAATGGCTAACAATAATTACACTGACAATGCTTGCCATCCATGTAATACTGGACCTGATAAAACGGCTAAAGCATAAAACAATACATTAACGGGTATCATGGAAGAAGAAACGAAAATAAAAGATAAAATTAATGAGGAAGTCAACAAGCGTTTGCAGAAAAAGCTTAGTGAGCTTGAGCTGCAAATACGCGAAGAAGTGAGCCATGAATATGAAGAGCTTCTTGAAAAGGAAAAGAATGAATCTGATATAATAGAAACTCCTGTTGAAAAAAAGGATGACCCAAAGAATGAAGATAAGGCAGAAGTATTTACAAGGTTTGGATGGAATTTCAGATTCCAGCATATTTTGCTTTTGTCATCAACAGTAATGCTTATACTGACAGGCATTCCTTTGAAATTTCCGAAAAGTGATTTTTTCCAGTTCATTATTAACTGGTTTGGAGGTCCCCCGGGAGCACGTGCAGTTCATCACTTGTTTGCACTGGTCATGATATTTGTGGGTGTTTATCATCTAATATATTCATTCTGGTCACGGGCCGGAAGAAAAGATTTTTATGAGCTTTTACCAAGCTTAAGGGATTTCAGTGATGTAATAAACCAGCTAAAATATTACCTGGGAATAAGGAAGGAAAAAGTTAAATACGGCAGGTTCAGCTATGTAGAGAAATTCGATTATTGGGCTGTTTACTGGGGATTGATTATGATGATTGGAACGGGAACAATTATGTGGCTTTTCCAGGGGAAGTTTGAGCCTGTTTGGATAGGTGAAATAAATCTTTCATTCGGACCGGACATGGTAACAAATTATGTTCATGCAATAGCACGCGAAATGCACAGCGATGAAGCTTTGCTCGCTACGCTTGTAATTATAGGATGGCATTTTTATAATGTCCATCTGAATCCTCATAAGTTTCCTATGAGCAAAGTTTGGCTGAACGGTAAAGTAACAAAAAAAGAGATGCTTGATGAGCATCCGCTTGAATATGAAGAAATTATGAAGCAAAGAGCTGCGGAGAAAGACGAAGAAAATGAAAAGGTATAACATAAAGGATCTTCTGAATAAGATTTATACCGGGGTAAAAAACTATAAGCATCCGATAATAAAGCTGTTTGCCGGAGCGTTTTTGTTTTTAATTATAATAAATGCGGCATACTATTTTGTTTCAGCTTACTCACCGGGTTGTGTGGTTTGTCATTACATGAAGCCGTATTACGAGCAGTCAACGCACTCAAAGCATAAAGATGTGTCATGTGTTACATGCCATCCGAGCAGGAGAATATTAACTGCTCCATATTTACTGAGATATATTGCAGGGTCATATAATCCCCGTCCGCGTGCTGAAGTAGATGATAAAGTTTGTTTGGATTGCCATGAATCGCAGGACCTGAAAAAGAACACAGCATTTGAGATGAATATTTCTTTTAATCATTCAGACCATTTAGGTGATTTAAAAAGAGGTAAAAAACTCCGCTGTACCAGCTGTCATGCAAGAGGTGAAGAACAAGAGCATTTTGAAATAAATAAAAACGTATGTTTTACATGCCACTTCAAAGGTTCTGAAAGAGGTCACTCAGCTACAAGCTGTAATGTATGCCATGGAATTCCCCGTAAAGTTGTTGAGCATAAAGGATTTCAGTTCAGCCATGAAAGTTATTTGAAAATCGGGGTAGATTGTTCTCAGTGCCATGTAGATGTAACTACCGGTAATGCTGAAGTAAATAAGAAAGTATGTTTCAAATGCCATGTTGAAAGAACATCGGAGTTTGATAACCATGAAAAGATACACAATGTTCATATTACCAAAAATGGAGTTGACTGTGAAGAGTGCCATAATTCAATTGGCCACGGCAAGGTAAAGATGATAAGCTCACTGGAAGCAAACTGCGAGAACTGCCATACACTCAAGCATTCTCCGCAAAGAGAAATGTATATAGGCAGTGAAGGCAGAGGTGTAACCAGTGTTTTGAGCAGAATGTTTGCGGCACAGGTTTCCTGTGAAGGATGCCACCTGGACTTAAATAATGACGGAAAGAGTGAATTAAGCGAGAAAAGACAATCATGTGTAAAATGCCACTCCGATAACTATGGCAGCATGCTTGATAAATGGATAAGTTCATTTGATGAAGCAATTAAAACAATATCACCGAGTATAACAAGTGTGAGGCAGATGGTTGATAATGCCAGAAATCAGGGCAAAAATGTGGATGCGGAAAAAAATTATCTTGATGATGCGGAAAATAATTTGAATCTTGTGATTAACGGTAAAGCAGTTCACAATGTTGACTATGCTTACCGCCTGTTAAAAAATACTGCAAGTAATCTTGAAGGTATTGCACAGCGTCTCGGAAACAGTAATTTCAAAGCAGGCAGAAGTAAATTATTATCCGATGGAAGTGAATACTGCAACCTCTGTCATTTTGCTATAACGCCGAAGAGTATAGAAAAATTCAACGATGAGAAATTTCCTCATCAGACACATAAACAATTTTTACAGTGTACCAAATGTCACTCGGACCAGGAACACAGAAAGCTTATTGTAACAAAAAATGACTGTGAGTCATGTCATAAGAATTTTGATAAAGTACCGGAAAATATAAAATACGGTTCAATAAATTTTCCGCATGGCTTACACAGCAAAAAGAGTAATATAGAGTGCAAAGTCTGTCATACAAATACAGACTTTACCAAAGTACAAATTAAAGCAAATATTTGTACAAGCTGTCATCATAAGGATAAAGAACTGCGGAAAGATTGCAGTAAATGTCACCCGGTACAGAACGGTACGTACAGCGGCAATATTGCAAGTACAAAAGGTGAAAGTGATATTATGAAAACCGCTGGAGTTTCCTGTGAAGACTGCCACGCACCTGATAAAAATGTAATATCAAAGCCGAAAGAAACTGTATGTGCCGATTGTCATGATGCTTCTTACAAAGGCATGAAAGCAGAGTGGACAAGTGATATTAGTTCAAAAATAAAAAATTTATCAGGTCTAATTGCAAATGTACAGAATTCTAATTTAAGTGAAGAAGATAAAGGTAAAGTTCAGACAGCTAAAAAATTAATAGCCGCAATCAAAACAGATGGAAGCGGTGGTATTCATAATTATATGGTCATAAGTGATCTGCTGGATAAGTCAATAAAAGAAATTAATAAGATAACGCAAAATGGGAAATAATATACTTAAAAATACCGGGAAAAAATTATCGGGGGCTTATAAATCTGTTCGTGATTTTTATAAGCGCGGGTCTAAGTTTATAAGAATTTCAAAATATACTGTAACAACTCTTTTGCTCCTGCTTATTATAACAGCAGCAGCGGCTGAATATACATCAAGACCCAGCTTCTGCCCTACGTGTCATTACATGGAAACCTTTTACCAGAGCTGGAGAACTTCAGCCCATAATAAAATAGATTGCGTAGAGTGCCATTTTGAACCCGGAATTTCCGGAACTGTAAGAGGAAAGCTAAACGGTTTGGTTCAGATTGTGAATTACGTATCCATGTCTTACAAGAAACGCAAACCATGGGCTGAAATACCGGATAACACATGTGCAAGAAGCGGATGCCATGAAAAGCAGGCTTTACAGGATACTACTTATGATTTTAAAGGAATAAAGTTTAACCATAAGAATCACCTGGCAGACCTGAGGAGGGGCAAAACGCTTAAATGTACAAGCTGCCATTCACAGATTGTTCAGGGCTCTCATATTGAAGTAACCGAAGCAACGTGCTTTAATTGTCATTTCAAAAAATCAGATGATCCCGAACATAAATGGGATAAGCTGACCGATTGTAAAACCTGCCATAACTGGAGTGACAAATCAAAAATTCAGATGGCAAATTTCAGGTATGACCATACATCAGTTGTAAGTAACAACATACAGTGTAATAATTGCCATTCTAATGTAGTAGCAGGCAATGGTGAAGTAGGAAAAGAAAGATGCTTCCAGTGCCATTTTGAAACAGTGCGTCTCGACAGGTATGATGATACCGAGTTCATGCATACAACTCATATTACCAAGCACAGCATGAAATGTTTCACATGCCACAGCCAGATACAGCATAAAATTCAAAAAATTGACCCAAACAGCCCGCCTGATTGCCAGAGCTGTCATACAAATGCTCACACATCACAGGTAAGTTTATATACAGGAGAAAACGGGTTCAACGTCGATAAATCACCCAGCGTAATGTATATGAACGGAATAAACTGCAAAGGATGCCATGTATTTCATGAAACAGATAAGAAAGATATTACGACATCAAAATCCGGCGGAAGCTCGTGCGATAAATGCCACGGAAAAGGATATGACAGGCTTGTACAACAGTGGGAAATAGCTTCAGGAAAAAGAGTAGCATTAATAAAATCAATTTATAATACAGTAAGCTTCCAGGTTTATAATTCGAAAAGCAGCAACAAACAGGAAGCAATAAAGGCACTGGATGAAGCAAACCATAATATAAGAATAGTAGAAGTAGGAAAAAGCGTTCACAACGTGCAGTTTGCCGATAAGCTGTTAATAGCCGGTTACAATCTTATGAAAAAATCTATGTCGATTATCGGTGCACCGGTCAATCTTCCTGCATTTGAATCTAGCTCTGAGCTGATACCAAATGAATGTTACAACTGTCATTCAGGAATACAGGAAATCAACGTTAAAAAGTATGATATGAATTTCTCTCATAATCTTCATATAGTAAAAGAGAGAATAGCCTGTGCAAAATGCCATTCAAATGAACAGGACCATGGAAAATTAATTGTAAGCAAGGAAAACTGCAATAGCTGCCACCACTCATCAGGGAAGACCAATGAATCCTGTGCAAAGTGTCATGAGTTCCAGGTATCCGTTTATGACGGTAATTATTTCAAGAAGAACCAGCCGGATTTCATGAAGCAGGGCGGCGTACATTGTATAGATTGCCATTCTCAGGGCGATAATGTAATAAAGCCGAAAAATGATATTTGCATAAAATGTCATGATAACTCATATGAAGGAATGGCGAACGATTGGAAAAAAGAAATTAAAGATGCAGTAAAAGAAGCTGAATCTGAAATTGCAAAAGTTAAAGGCATGCCTTTAGACAGCGAACAGCAGGCAATAGTAACAGAAACAAGAAAAATAATTAACGATATTTCATCGCACCAGAGTATTTATGTTCATAATTATGATTTGTTGAGCTCCCTATTATCCGAAAAAATTAAACAACTTAAATCTATAAAATGATATTAATTTTTTCTTAAAAATATTCTTATAAACTTATTCTAAATATTGTGTTTAAAGATAAATCACATATTGTGAGGATTTTCTCAATCATCGTGGTTTTGGGAGTAATTGGTTTTATTGCCCGGCAGATTGCATTGCCTGAAAACTTCGGGCTGCATGGTCATTACAGGTGGGAAGCAAATAACCAGAACCGTGCACTACCGATAATAAACCAAAACAGCAACACATGCAAAAGTTGTCATGAGGGGATTTACCAGCTTCACGGTAAAGATGCTCATTATAATGTACCATGTGTTGATTGCCATGGAGCAGGTAACCTGCACGTAACTTATCATAAAGACAGCCTTGGCACAATTACAAAAGAACAGGCTGTAATGCCAAGAGAATTCAAGCTGGAAGGGTGCCTCTTCTGTCACAGAAAGCTTAAAGCCAGGCCGAGTGATTTTCCGCAGATTGACCAGGACGAGCACTATAAATTCCTTAATGTAACCAATAAGGGAACCAAATGTATAGAGTGCCACAGTCCTCATGAGCCGGTTTTTCTTTTAACGGAAGTAAAGCAGTCACGCATTCACCCAATAGTGTATAAATGCACTGAATGCCATAACAAGAAACCCGAAAAAAGCTTTAAAGAAGTTGCAGACCATCCTGCAATATTTGAATGTAAAGACTGTCATTCAAGTGTTGTAAAAAGCTTTGAGGTGCGTCCGCATCATAAATATATTGACTGCAGAACGTGCCATTTATATCATAAAGAAAATGAGACTACAGGCAGGATATATAAAAACGGAAATGTAAAGTTCTGTCTCTTATGCCATGAGAAAAAATCATTCAAGGATGAAAAGTATCCGCCGAAGATAGACTGGCCGTCGCATATCGGCAACCTGAATATTATTGAAAAATCAGATGAGAAAATTTGCCTGAAATGCCATGCTGACCAGATTCACGACATGAATCAGAATACTAAAGAAGACCCTCATCCTAAAAATTGGACACGTGAGCATAAAAGTTTTACAAAGGATAATTCGCAGCTTTGCCAGAAGTGCCATACAACTAACCAGTGTTCATCATGCCATTTGAAAACAAAGCCGGTATCGCATGTACCAAGCTGGTCTAAGCTGCACCCGGAGTCAGCAGCTCAAAATAAGTCTTCATGTGAATTCTGTCACAAGCAGAACTCATGTGCAAACTGCCATAAAGTTGAAATACCACATCCTAAAGGATTTGAAGAAACCCATAAGGATGTAGTTTCCCAAAAGGGAAAAGATGTATGTGCTAAATGTCATAAGGAAGATTTTTGTAAACAATGTCATTAATCTCAAACACATCATGGAAAAAGAAGAAAAACTAAACGATTCAGAGTCTGCGAAAATGGAACGCCGCCAGTTTCTAAGGCTTGGTCTGTATTCTGCTGCCGGCGTACTTTGCGGTTCGTTCTTCGCTTTTGGCAAGGGAGATAAGGATATTGTTGTAGATAACTATGAAGACTTGCTTAAATATGACTGGGGTTTTATTGTTGATACAACAAGATGTATCGGATGCGGAGCATGCGTAAGAGCATGCAAGGTTGAGAACAATGTCCCCGAATCTTATTTCAGAACATGGGTTGAAAGATATGAGATTGACAGCAAAGGCGAGATACGAGTTGATTCTCCCAAAGGTGCAATTGAAAGTTTCCAATCGGATAACTTCGACAGCAATGATATTGTAAAAGCATTTTTTGTACCAAAGCTGTGCAACCATTGTTATGATTCTGCATGCACACAGGTATGTCCCGTGGGAGCGTCATATGAATCACCCGATGGTGTTGTGCTAATCGATAAGGAACGCTGCGTTGGATGCGGCTACTGTGTCCAGGCATGCCCGTATGGATGCAGGTACATTGATGAAGAAAAAGGAATTGCCGATAAATGTACACTGTGCTATCACCGTATTCATAAAGGTGAAGCGCCCGCATGTGTTAATGCATGTCCGCGTAATGCAAGAATTTTCGGTAATCTTAAAGACCCGAACAGTAAAATCAGGAAAATCCTTAACCAGAGAAGATATGGTTTACTTAAAGCTGAGCTCGGTACAAATCCTAAATGTTATTATATTGGATTAGATAAGGAAGTTAAATAATGGAACATATTGCTGAAGGTTTTGTATTCCCGAATGAACTGCATATAACATGGACAGTCATGATAGTGCTGTATCCTTATATAACAGGTATGGTGGCGGGAGCTTTTATAGTATCCTCATTCTATCATGTATTTGGTATGGAAAAGCTGAAATCGATTGCCAAGTTTGCGCTTGTATCATCACTTGCATTTTTATTGTTTGCAACGGTGCCGCTTTTAAACCATCTTGGAAGCCCGATGCGTGCAATGAATATAATGCTAACACCGAATTTTTCATCTGCTATGAGCGGCTTTGGCTTTGTTTATACTTTTTACCTGCTGATTGTTGTTCTTGAAGTCTGGTTTTGCTACCGTGAAGAAATCATAGACAAGTATAACAGCTCACGCGGTATTATGAAGAAGCTTTATTATATTCTTACAATGGGTGTTACCGTTAAATCTGATAAAGCAAAAGAGTTTGATAAAAAGCTTATTATTTTCCTTGCAGGTTTCGGTATCCCGGTTGCATGCATACTTCACGGTTACGTCGGTTTTCTTTTTGGTTCAATTAAAGCTAATCTCTGGTGGTCAACACCGCTTATGTTCATCATATTCATTTTCTCGGCAATAGTATCGGGTCTTTCTGTTCTTATATTTTTATACCAGTTTGTACACTGGCTGAGAAAAAAACCGGTTGACCAGGAATGCCTAAATCTTATGGGAAAATGGCTGTGGGGATTTATGATTATTGCTGTTGTGCTTGAGCTTATGGAAGTTCTTTCAATTGCTTATGAGAACACAGAAAGGTGGACAATCTTAAGAGAGCTCATAGACGGAAAGCTTTTGGTTTCATATGTCTACCTGCAAATTGGAGTTTTTTCGGTTATACCGTTTTTATTGCTTTGCGTAACTTCGCTTTTTAAGTTCGACACAAGAATAAAAAATTTTATGATATGGTTATCTTCAGGTATGCTTTTGATACAGGTTCTGCTTATGCGCTGGAATGTGGTTATCGGCGGTCAGCTCGTTTCAAAAAGTATGCGTGGATTTACTGAATATTTCCCGGGCTTATTTGATAAAGAAGGATTGATTGTATCGGTTTTAATTATTGCAATACCTTTTATTCTTTTAAGGCAGTTCGATAAAATTTTCCCGTTTTTCGAAAAACACGGGTTATTAAAAAAGAACTAAAATATTGCGGTCTTAAGCAAATTTTTAAAACCTCACCCCCCCAACCCCCTCTCCACTTGGAGAGGGGGAGATGCAGGTGATTAAAAATTCTTCTTGCTTTCCTCCAAATGGAGAGAGGTAGTAGAAGAGCTTAAAAGCTCAGAATCTCCCCTCTCCAAGTGGAGGAGGGAGTAGAAGAGTATAAATCCTCAGAATCTCCCCCTCTCTATGCTGAGCTTGCGAAGTCCCGCACTGCGTGGATGGAGAGGGGGTTGGGGGGTGAGGTAGCAGTAATCAACAATTTTTTAATTTTGGAGTGAAGAACAATAAATACTACTCCAAAGTATAACAAGTGAATAAAGATAAGTAACTTTTTATCTTTTATTATTTAACCAACTTAATTAACTTGAATTATTCAAACTAAATTAATCAACCATGAATAAGAAAATTTATTTACCGGCAACTATAATCTTTTTAGTTGCCTTCATTTCTTTTTCTGCCTTTACCGGTGATACAGGTAAAGCTGCCGGTGATTTCAAATATATCGGTGTAGATAAATGCGCCGGTATGTGCCATAAAGGCGATGCAAAAGGAAAACAGCTCGAAATATGGCAGGAATCAAAACACTCACAGGCATATACAGTTCTTACCACACCTGAGGCAGATAAGATAGCTAAAGATAAAGGATTCACCACTGCAGCAGCAGAAACTCCGCAGTGCGTAAAATGCCATACACTTGGAAAAGAACTGGTAGAAGCTGAGCTTGATGCAACATTTGACAAAACAAAAGGTGTACAGTGCGAAACATGCCACGGTCCCGGTTCAGCTTATAAATCTATGTCTATTATGAAAGACCATGCACAGGCAGTTGCAAACGGTTTACTTGAGCATTCAGATAAAGCAGCTTTCTGTACAACATGCCATAATGCTGATAGTCCGACATTCAAAGCATTCAACTTTGATGAAGCATGGGCAAAGATTCAGCATCCGAAGAAGTAAGTGTTAATTAAAAATTACGCCCGCTGAGCTGCGGGCGTATCCTATTTTAAAAAATAAAATGATATGAAAAAAATACTACTTTTTGTTTTTCTTTTCTTTGTATCACTACCTGTATTGTATTCTCAAAACTTGAATCTTAGGTTCAGCACAAATGTGTACGGATGGGAAAGAGCTGACTCTCTTGCTGACTCAGCAGGAAATGCCGGTCCTAAAACATTCCACATGAAAGCTTACCAGAACCTTCTTTTTGAAGTTCAGCAGAAGCAATGGAGCTTTAATACATCTCTGCAGGCTGAAGAAGATGTGATGAACAAAACATCGGAAGATGCATTTAAATACAGGGCATATAACCTGTACATTAAAGGAACGAACCTGTTCAACGTTCTTGATGTAAAAGCAGGCAGGCAGTATGTTTATGCCGGTGTTGGCAAAGGACCAATAGACGGTTTATTACTTAAGATAAAAGCAGGAAAGAACAAAGAATTTCAGTTAACAGGCTTTGGAGGAGCGCTTACTCCTTACGATTATACCTTCACTAGCCATTTTAAAGCCAAGGAAAACTACATGGTGGGTGCACAGTTTGCTTACTATGGAGTGAAAGACCTTATGGCATCATTGAGCTACACCAACAAGCACCGTAAGCTTGCTTCATATTATACACTGCGTCCTGACAGCTTATTCAATCTGCAGGAAGTTTTAATTGATTATGATACTCCTGCCGAACAGCTCGCAGGATTAGATTTCAATTATACTTACCTCGGAAAACATAACTTCTACGGCAATGCATATTATGATATTAACCTGAAGAAATTTTATTACGGTGAGTTCAATGTAAGAACAAACGTTATGAAAAATCTGAACCTCTCTGCCGGTTACACATACAGGCAGCCGCAGTTAGCTTATAATACAATTTTCTGGGTATTTACACATAAGCAGAACATGGAAATCGAAGGTGGTGCAGATTATACTTTCAATAACGGTATGAATGCATTCGTAAGAGTTTCGGATGTGATATATGATGATGATAACTCAATAAGGGTGCAGGCAGGTGTCAGTCATGCAAACTTCGGAATTAACTTTACAAGATATATGGGATATTCCGGAGAGTCTGACGGTATTAACGCCTATTACACAAACCAGATAGTTCCCGAAAAACTTTCAGGGAATGCTGCTATCAGTTATGCAAGATACGAGCTTGGTGATTATTTTGTTGATAAGGTAAATTCACTGAGCGGAATGATTGGCATTACTTACAGGCCAATCAGGCAGTTTACAATTGATTTACAGGGACAATTTATAAAAAACCGGATCTATAAGACTGACACCCGCTTCATGGCAGGTTTCAGCTATTGGTTATTTAAGAAATTTTAAGTATAAAAAAAATTATGAAAATTAATAAACTATACTTTTTACTTCTTGCTGGTGTCCTTGTATTTCTATCTTCAACTGCTTATTTGATGAAGGATACAAAGACGGACATGAAGAAAGTCAGCGTATATCCGTCTGCAGCACAGGAAGACCACAGCAAAGTAATAAAGTTCGACCATAAGTTTCACGTAAAAGAAGCTGCCGTTGCATGTAAAGACTGCCACGTTAAAGCAAACACTTCAGTCTCTGCAAAAGATGACCTGAACCCCGGACATAACGAATGCAGTGCATGCCACGATGTTACCGACCAGAAGAACTGTAATTTCTGCCATGTTGAAGGTGCGGCTAAGAAATTCCCGCCGACCAAAAAGGAACTTGCTTTTTCACATAAATTCCATGTTGTTACACAAAAGCAGGAATGCACAGCATGCCACGTTGGCGTTGATAATGTTAAATTTGCAAAAGAATCACCGACGGCTTTTCCGCCGATGGAAGTTTGCAGTACCTGCCATACAGAGCAGAACCAGCCGGCAGTTAACTTGAGCCAGCAGGCAGGCAATAACTGTGAATCATGCCATACAAACCTGACTAACCTGTTCCCGAAAAGCCACAGGCAGTCTAATTTCTTAAATGAGCATAAGGTTGTATTTGACCCAAGCTCAAACAAGAATAATTGTATGATGTGCCACAGCGATAACTTCTGCCAGGTATGCCACAGTCCTGTAAACGTTACGGGAAATAATACAAGCGAAAACTTCTACGCTCCTTATTACAGCAAGGAAGGGGCTACAAGAATTGACAGGCACGACCTGCAAAAGCTTACGACAGCTCACGACCTGAATTACAGGTTCACACACGGGCTTGACGCAAACCACAAGCGGTTTGAGTGCAAGACCTGTCATGACCCTGTAACATTCTGTAATACATGCCATAGCGATAACGGGCAGACACTCAGCAGTATTGCACCTGACAGCCATAAACAGCCGATGTTTACAACCTTTGGTGTCGGTACAGGCGGCGGGCTCCATGCTACAATAGCAAGAAAAGATATTGAATCATGCCAGAGCTGCCACGATACACAGGGCGGTGACCCCATCTGTATTACTTGCCATATAGATAACGACGGTGTGAAAGGTACTAACCCGAGAACACATGAATCAGGTTTTGAAAATGATAATAAGGGAATATGGCACGAAACACAGGGTGCAATTTGTTATACATGCCACAGTGATGCTAATGCAAGACCAAACGGAATCAGCGGTGTAGGTTTCTGCGGTTACTGCCATAACAGCACCGATGGCGACAGGAGGTTCAAGTAATATGAAAAAACATATGAAATTATACTCAGTTTTATTTTTAATTACTGCATTGGTATTTATTTACCAGGGATGCAGTGAGCTTGAAGATGATATACTTGCACCATCAAGGTCATCGGGAGAGTGTACATTATGCCACGGAAGAGGCGACAATCCGAACCCGCCTAAAGCATTGAACGGCGATACATCCAGGAGCAACCCGGGTGTAGGTGCTCATGTTCAGCATTTAATGGCAACAAGGTTCTCTGCAAAGGTAGAGTGCGGCGAGTGCCATATTCCGGTAAATAATTATTGGGATTCAACACACATAGACAGAACAAATCCTGATAACAGGGCTGAAATAACATTCGGACCGCTTGCAAAACAGCGGATATATGGAGGTTATATACCCAATCCGCAGTATGATGCAAATGACCGGTCATGTGCAGATGTATATTGCCATGGTGGTTTTGCCGGCGGAAATCAGATGACTGTAAAATGGATGGAGCCGGAAAATGTAATTTGCGGTTCATGCCATGGTAATCCTGTTACAGGAAATCCGAATCCGAAACCATTTCCGTTGTACACACATGACCCGAATAACACAATTACTACATGTGTAGACTGTCACCGTGTAGTGATGGATTCATCGGGTACATTTAAACGTACTGACCTGCATGTGAATGGTGTAGTAAACTTCGGTCAGAACCCGTAATAGATAAGATATAAAATTACAAAAGCCGCCATCGATAAGATTGCGGCTTTTTTTTACATCAATAAATGAATTGCGAGCTCGAACAAGTAATGGAATATAAATTAGAACTGAAAAATAGATGACAAGTATTTATTGTTATAAAGCAAGGAAAGCGTGGCAATCCCATGAATGAAACTGAAGAACTCACTCCCCTCCCCTGCCACAAAGAGGATTTAGGGACAAGACGGTGATTCCGTGATTATACATACAATCTACAATAACTAATAATCTTTATAGATATAACAGAACTTGATTGATGGATAATCACCCCTTGCCTATGAAAAGATAATAGCCACAGAGCACACTGAGAGCACGGAGAGGAAAACCGGTAATGATTAAAATTTATCTGTATTTTCAAGAAAGACCTAACACTGTTTTTAGTTTCTTTTTTATTCCCCCTTATCAGGGAGACGAAAAACTACGAATGTGCAATGGAATGGAAAAATATGACACAATTGTTATTATAATGAGTAACAGTAACGAAAAAAAGTAAAAAATAAATTAATAATACCATTAGAGTTGTATCTTTTATTTTTAATATTTGTTATTTTATATTAATGTATACAAAGGAATCACAATTAGTTAAAGATTTTCAAAAAAAGCTAAAGACAACACGAAAAAAAAATGTCAAATGTTTAAATTTCGCTACTGAGTTCAATTATAGAAGCGGAAAAACTGATATTATAGGTATAACAAAAGATGGTTTTTTAATAGCATTTGAAGCAAAACTTTATAAATGGAAAGATGCTTTACACCAGGCTTATAAAAACACAATTTATGCTCATTATTCTTATGTGGTCCTACCTGATAAAACAGCAACGATAGCATTAAAATTTATCGATGAATTTGAAAAAAGAGGAATAGGGTTATGTACTATAAATCAATCTTCTATTATTGTTCATATCGAAGCAATCAAAAATTGTCCATATTCGGTCTGGCTTACAGAACATGCCAATAACTATATCGAAAATGCCTAATGGCCAAACCTTTTAATCCACAATATGAGGATGTTGCAAAAGATATTTGCAAAAAATTAAATTTAATATATAATAAATTTGTCGGTAATGGAGCATTTAAAGAAACTTTCAAGGCTACCACTTGCAACAGTCTAGAAATAGCCCTTAAAATTGTTGATCTGCAAAAAATCAGTATAGATAGGACTACAAGAGAGATAAATGCTATAAAAAAATGTGATTGTCCATATATTTCAAAAATTCATGAGTATGGGCAATATGCATATAATGGAACTCTTTTTATTTACATAATTGAAGAATTTTATGACGATGGCTGTTTAACAGATAGATTAAAATATGGGAAAGTACCTATAAGTGATGTTAAAAAGTATGCGTTCGCATTAATAAAAGCATTAGAACATTTGAAAACCCTAGATTTAGTCCATAGAGATATCAAACCAGATAATATTATGTTTAGCACGAAATCTGAATATCCAAGTTTAGTTGATTTTGGTCTTGTTAGAGATTTGTCCTTACCTTCTTTAACAATGTCTTGGATGCCCCAAGGTCCGTGCACACCTTATTATAGCTCACCTGAGCAATTAAATAACGAAAAACATTTAATAAAATGGAGAAGTGATCAGTTCTCAATTGGGATAGTATTAGGTATTTGCTTGACAGGTAAACACCCTTTTCAATCAACCGGTATGAATATTTCAAATGTAGTAAATCACATTGCAAACAGATTACCATGTTCAAATGAATTTATTATAGAAATAACAAAAATGGGTTTTAAGGATATATTAAAGATGCTTTCTGCATGGCCAGTACAAAGGTATATAAACACACAAGATATTTTAAATATTTTTAATTAAGGAGTATTACATGGCTTCATATATGCAAATGGGACATGATACAGAAAACCTTGTAGGTGAAAAACACATTAGAGAATTTAAAGGAATAATTTTAAGTCCAGTCAATAGAAATCCAGCGGAATTACAAAAACAGTTGTTAAAAATTACGGACAAGACTGACAAAAAATTAGATATTATATTAGACCCACAACTTTATTTTCCGCGCTCAAAAAGAGAACATTTGATAAAACAACCTTACTTTCCTAAGGATATTGATTCTGCAACTGATTATGCTTCAAAACCCTGGTGGAATGAGATAAATAAAAAACTTATAAAATTTAGTAGCAAGTTAAATGTAAATAAAGTTGCTTCACCTGTGATACTTCCTAAACTATTTGACGAGAACTATTATGAAGTATGTGCTGAAACCTGTAAAAGTTTACATAAAAATAGTAGAGATACTGAAATTGAAATCTTATGTACAGTTATGGTAAGTATGAAAGCCTTAATAAAACAAGATAATATATTCACTTACGCTTCTATTTTAACAGAAGTGGAATGTTGTGGATATTACATTGTTTTTATATCTGATACCGAACCACGCAGAGAACTTGATGAAGCAGATGAGCTTTTAGGTGCAATGCAATTAATTCATTTATTGAATTCAACAGGAAAAGAAGTATTAATTTCATTTTGTTCATCGGAGATGATCTTATATAAAGTTGCTGGCGCAACTCATTGTGCAACAGGCAAATTTTTTAACTTAAGAAGGTTTACTTTATCACGTTTTGAAGAACCTTCGAAAAAAGGTGGCGGTCAATTAGAATATTGGTTTGAACATTCTTTACTTACATTTTTAAGGGAGGCTGACATTGGTCGTTTGAACGAAAATAATTTTGAGCATTTTTTTAATACGAATTTTTCAAATAATTTTTGGGGAAATGTTATTATAGAATCGTTTAAGGAAAAACCAAAAAAAGCATGGTTAGGTTACAGTTGGAGACATTATTTATGTTGGTTCATGAACGTTGAAAAATGTTTAGATTCTAACGACCCACTTTCAAATGTAAATATTTGGCTAAAAGAAGCTGAAAACAATTGGACTGAACTTGAAGAAGAAGATATTTTATTTGAAGAGAAAAAAAACAATGGCAACTGGCTAAGAGCTTGGAGACAGGCTTTACGTGACTTCAGAAAAAAAATATTATAACAGAAATATTTACAACCATAATTAATATTATTTATTAAAAGGCGGTATTACCGCCTTTGCCCTATTCTTTATGCTCTAATCCTTCAATTCCTGTCCATTTGTCAAATTCCGCAGTGAATGCCCTTTCAAGTATAACATTTAATTTTTGGGTAACTTCCTGTAGATCTGAAAGAGCTGTTGTAAAACTCACTCCTGATTTCCATAAACTTGTATTTGGTAAATTACAGGGTACATTATTAGACCCAGCAATAATATCTCTATACCCTTTTTCCTTTAAAGCTTTTTTTACTTTTGTATGATCTTTGTTTACATCATACGTAATTAAAGTTTGCATATTATTTTATTATATTATTTAAGATAAAATATTTTTATTCATGTTAATTTACAATATATTTTTACTCAATTATTCCAATTTTGCACTAACCAATCCTTTATTTTTATTTGTGAATGTATGTGGCTAGGTACCTTAGTTTTAATCAATTCTTCTACTTTATGTCCGGATTCTTTATTTATAAAATTGTGTATCTCAGCGAACTTATTTATAAAATAAAGCATTTCATATCCCTCATTCCTATTCAACAAAGTATTATCAGGTTCACCGCTTATTTTAGGATTGTCACCTTCATAAGCTGTCCAAGAATATGTATATTTAAGATCTCTGCTGCTTAAAAGTGCCATAATATTTCTCCTTTATTAAATTTATATGTTATTAAAAATTATCCTATCTTCATCTACAAAAGAAATTTTAGTAAGTGGTTTATTTCTTAACTTTATTTAATTTCGAACATAAACTACATATAGGTTTACCACCTGTTCCCGATTGTTTATTTATTCTTTCTATATTATTTCCTAAAGTACATTTTGTGTTGTTATGATAAACAATGGATTTTTTTGAATGCCATGGAGAAACTTTCATATTCCCAACTCCTTTTTAATTTATAATTATTGTTTAAATATATTCCACATCAGCAAGAGAATTGTCAGTAATAAACTCTAAAAAAGCTTTTCACTGTATCACATTTTGAAAATGTGGTTTTTAATGTTAATAAATTACTGATTTAGCACATTTTAAGTCAAAGAAGATTTTCTCAGAAATCACAAAATTTTCAGGCAAATTTTCCTGAAATACTGCGATTAATGCATAGTATTGAACTTTTTGAGGTGTAATTTGTCAAAGAAAATCCCGTAATATAGTTGAAAAATGGCGACTTTTGTTTTTTCAGTATATCTTCACAAAGTTTTTTCGCATATTTATATGCCATGAATATAATTGCATCAAATAATATTATATTGCCGGGCATCCTCACAGCCTTTTCAAATAAAGAAAATAATTTTCTTCACTTCCCAATGAAAAAATATATAATTCAAATATTAATTCTCTCCCTGTCTTTTCTCTTTCTTCAATGCAGAGAAAATAATATTGTTAATAACAATCAAAATGCAGACCCATATGTTGTTTACAAATTGGATTCGCTTTCAATGTATGGTGCAGGCGATACTGTTTTTATGCATACATATTTTCCCCAAAATCAGGATAAGTATGATTATGAAGTGGACTTTGACGGATATGCATCACGTTTTGATACAGCATTATCTACGGCATTACACACACTAACAGTAGAGGTTTTTGATGAAGAAAATAATCTCAGCAATTCTTTTAATGCAGAAGATTACAATTCAATAAGCGGGCATCATAATTTTCCGGTACCGCATACTTCGGGCTTTAAGGTAAAAATCAGAATCCATCTAAACCATTGCTGGTATTACGAGTACATTAAATTATCAAATCTTAAAGTGAGGAAGAAAATAATACCGTAAGTATATAAAGTTTTATAATGAGATTATAATGGGAGTGTAAAAAACCCCGCGGTCATCCAGCGGGCACTCAGCGGGCACTCAGTGGGCACTCAGCGGGCACTTTACGGGCACTTTACGGGCACTTTCCGGGCAGGAGTTTTCGAAAAATGGCTGTAACTCATTGCAGTATAAGCAGATAACTCCTGACCAAAGTGCCAAAAATCACCCAAAATATAGCGATTTAATGCAGGAATCGAGGTTTTTGAAAAACCACTCCTGCCCGCTGGTTTTTGGGAAAAATAAAACAAAATAACCGGTTTGTCGTCGCTATAATTGAAGAGTTAAAGTAATGCTTTAGGGTATTCACGGTTTATTTCAGGACACACCCCGTCATCCGATTTCCGCTAACGCTCCATCGGAGTCCACCCCTCTCAAGAGGGGAATCCTTACTTGCTTATCGCAGCGTTAATATAATTACCTGCAAAATAGCCCAAAATGCCACTCTAAACACTCCACTCACTCTAAGCACTCTACACACTCTAAACTATTTTTAGTTAAAACTTGACAAGCGGCAATCTCTATATTATTTTTATATAGTAGTGAGAAATACTGCCGGTTATCACTCACTGTCGTTCTTTGTTAATATCGAAATTGTTCTTATCAGGTCGTGAAAATAATTTATTCTGAGATTGGCTTTAGGGTTAGATATGAAACAAAAAAAATAAAAATTGAAAAATTTTCATTTGTAGGAGTTTTCCTACGTAAAAAATGAGCAAAATGCGGCTTTATACACAGATTGTAAATCATTCAAGCCGGATAGTTTGCAAGGGGTAATTCGTTAATCGCAGTCTGGAGTTGTTAATAAAGATAATAATGTAATTGCAGTTTATAATTATTTATATCAGTAACCCCTTGTCTAACTACAATTGTAAATCATCCAATTCTTCATTTTTCATTCTTCATTCTTAATTGATAATAACCCCTTGTCCAGCATTGATTGTAAATCATCCGGTCATCTTAAGCTGACGCTTGTGTCAGGTCAATATTTGTAAATTTAAGTTCTTTCTTTCTCTGGCATACATATCAGTTAATCTAAGTTAATCCAAATTCTCAAACTAAGACCAGACACTGCCTCTGAAAAGAACTTAAAGAACTTAAAGAACTTAAAGAACTTAAAGAACTTAAAGAACTTAAAGAACTTAAAGAACTCTATGAGCAATAAAAAATCCGGGCTCGTTTCCAAACCCGGATTCAGCATATTTCAATTAACCCTTAATTTAATTAAGCATGCTGTTTGTGTTTACTATGCGGCTTTTTGTTTCCGCCGTTAGTGTGCACTTTAGACTCATGCCCATTACCACTTATATGTTTTATTGTCTCATTTTCTTGTCTGAGTTTCCTGTACCTGTTCACTATCGAGAAGAAGAAACCGAGAACCATAATGCCTGTTCCCACCCATACAAACGAGATGAACGGCTTAATGCTTGCCGTTGCAACAAGTGTTTCTGCCGGTTCCTCTTTTTTTGGTGCAAGGTTATCAACCACTGCTATCTCAACCTGTGCTTCTTCCTGCAGGTTCATCTGCGTGAAGAAGAAGGAGAACCTTGTATTACCGCTTAACTGAACCTCAACCGGTTCAGATTCACCTTCATGAATATGCTGTTCGGCAATTATAGTTTCCTTCATTGTTCCGTCTGTGACTTCAAGCTCAGCGGCAATAATATTTTCTTTGCCTGATGCCATATCGTCCCTGTTGAATTTGGAGCGGTCAAAGTCAATGAACTTAACCTTCAATCCTTTAACATCGGCAGTTTCACCCTTCTTAATATTAATCTTGTCATCCTTTGCGTATTTTTCAGGGACTTCAAGACCCATTGGTGAAATGTAAATATCCTTTGTAAGCAGGGCGGCATAGTCAGGGTTCTTCATTACACCCTGATTGTAATCACTGTAGAACATAACCGGCTGGAGCCAGTATGATTTTCCGTCTTTTTCAACTGCGACATTAAAATGATACTTGTTCGGGTCATCGGGAAACGGGGTTGCCTTTAAATAAGTAAGCTTGTAACCCAACACTTCCTTCGGTTCGCCTATCGGCAGTGATACATTCTCTTCCTGCGAATATTGTGCTGAACCGATAACACCGAGGAATAAAACCATAATGCCTAAGTGAGCGACATACGGACCTGCCTTCATAGAATTTGTTTTGACCATGCGGAAAATATTATCTGCATTAATGAACAGTGCAAATAATGACGCTGCGGCAAAGACACCCATTAACACATCATCAAGCCCGAATATTACAAGTGTTATAGTTGCAGCGGCTGTTAAGATGACAGGCATATATAAGCTCTTTATGAATTGCTTCTCATCCGAGTTTTTCCATTTCAGTAAAATACTGAAGCCGTTAATTGCAGCTATTAAAATAGCAAGCGGCAGGTTCATTTTATTATAGAATGAAGGGTCAACAGTGCCTTTTGAAATGATTGGCCAGCTTGTACCGACTGCAATTACCAGTGCGGCCGCACATAATGTTATTGTACCTATAAATAATGCAGTTTCTCTTGACAGCAGCTCGGTAGATTTTTCTTCCTTAGGCACTGCAAGAGATTTCATTCTGAAAATTATTAATCCGATTCCGCCAATACTGAACAATGAAAGGAACACGACGAGGAATAAATAAACTTCCTGTCCCGGGTCAACGAAGGAATGTACCGACGCATCACCGAGAATTCCGCTTCTTGTTAAGAAGGTAGAATACAGCACGAAAATGAATGCCAGCATGCAAAGCAGGAGGTTCGTTTTCTTAAACCTGCCAGTAGTTTGCTCTGAAATCATAGTATGAATAGCAGCGACGATTATTATCCATGGAACGAGAGACGAGTTTTCGACCGGGTCCCAGCCCCAGTAACCGCCCCATCCCAAAACACCGTAAGCCCAGTAGCCGCCGAGCATAATCCCAAGCCCGAGCACCATTCCTGCGAACAGTGTCCACGGCATTGCAAGCTTAAGCCACCTGGTGTAATCGTTTTTCATCAGAGCGGCAACAGCAAAGCTGAACGGAACTGCAAGTGCAGAAAATCCTGCGAACAGTATCGGCGGATGAATTGTCATCCAGAAATTCTGAAGCAGCGGATTTAATCCTCTTCCGTCAGGCGGAACAAAACCTACCTGTACATCTCCGGGGAATGACTGCCATACAAATTCGTAAGGTGATTTAACAATAAGAATGAACAGGAGGAATGATTGAAGCAGTGTGAACACCGCCATTACCTGGGGTTCATACCTGTCTTTTGCCCCGTCACGTTTCGAGACAAACGTTACTAAAAATATTCCTATCAATGCCATCAGGAATGCCCATAGGTGAAAGCTTCCTTCCTGTCCTGCATAAAAAGTAGACAGGAGCAGGTTAAACGGAAGGTCCCGCGAGCTGTAATTCCAAACATAAGTATACTGGAATTGATGCGTAATTATTAAATATAATAAAAACGCAGCAGATGATATTGTAGCAATTGCAGCCACGTGGAAGAAAAATCTCCCGAACCTGACGGCATTGGTCTTCCCGAAGTGTGCCGAGAAATACGACACCGAAGCCAGCAGTGCAGATGCAAATGCGATAAAGATTAATATTGATCCCATTAGTTAATTAGTTATAATAAAATTTTATGACCCGGATTTTTGAACATCTTCGCCTTTACCTTCATACTTTGAAGGGCATTTTGTCAGAACTTCCTTAGCATGGAAGTAGCCGTTTGTTACTTTCCCCTTGGCAACAACGTTCTCTGCCATTTCAAAGTTATTAGGTTTTGCACCCTCGAGCACAACCTTCATTTCCTGGTTGTTCTCATCTTTCATTACAAAGGTAAACTGGTTTGTTGATGCATCAAACTTTGATTCTTTATCCTTAACCCATACGCCTTTGACCTGGCAAGTCTTATGGGTTTGAGCTGCACCCTGGAAATTTGCATACTCAATTTTGCTGTCTTTAAAAGCAAAGAACCCGACAACAAGGAAAACTACAATTATTAAACCGCCTAATATATACCTTTTGTTCATAGTGTGATAATGTTTATTTATTTAACTGCCTGGTTTTTTCAATTCTTCTAATGCGTTTTTCAATCTTAACAAGATAGAAAAACAGAAACATCCATATTACCAGCGTCGCTGCCAGTACAACAAAAGAAGAAAAGTTTTCAAAAAAATTGTTCATATACGTTAATCTTTAGGTACGGGCATGCCCATTGATTCATAAATATCTTCTATCTGTTTTTTATTAGCTAAAGCATCCTTATTAGAAGGATCAAGCTCAAGCACTCTATTATATCTCTTGAGTGCAGGTCTGTACTTCTGTTTAGGAGGTAAATCAGCTTCATATGTCAGAAAGTTCGCTGCTACCAATTGTTTTTCAATGCAGAGGTTTTTATCAGCTTCAGATTTTGTTTTAACATATTTAGCATCCGCATCGTCTGCTTCTTTGATAAATTTATCGACAAGAACCTTAGTATCTGAAGTATCAGCGCCGGTGGTTCCCATGGAGCCGTGCGGGTCAGATTTCTGGAGATTCATATGAATAGAATCATTTGGCATTTGTTGATTGTTCATTGGCTGTTGTTTATTATCCATCAGCTCTTTGGGTACCTCTTTTGTGCACCCAGTTAAGAATATCACTGCAACTATAGCAGAAATACTTAAATAACTTATTAAAATGTTTTTTATCATATTGAATTTTATGGCTTTATACTTAATAACACAAATATGAGTATAATAATCTCAATACTTATGCCAAAAATGTTGCAATTTAATTTAAAAAAAGGGGTTTTTCGGTTAAAATGTCCTCATTCTCCACAAAAAACGAAAGTATTAATCCCCACGTAAATAATCCGTAAATATATAAAGATAAATTTTGAAATACCACTTTTTTTTGAGTAATTTTAATAAAAAGTGTGGAGTTTATACACAGTTTATATATTTTGTTCTTAATTAATTAAATTCAATTACTTTGTCTCAAAATTTTTATCCCTATTCTCCCCCCGGAATTATAAAATAGAAGATAAATAGTAAAGTCCGAAAAAACATAGTCTTCTCATGCAATTTGAGTCTTATTTTCAAACTTTGAGAAATAATATTGACTGATTTTAAAACTTCATTGTATTTATATTTTGAGAACCTTATATTTGAAGATAATTAACAATTTTTATCTATTTTTTAACGGTTTTCATACAAAAACCTTCCATTTCTATTAAAAAAAGCTTAAAAGGAGAAAACAGGATTTTATGGGATCTACATCTGACTTAAGAAACGGATTAGTAATCAAATACAATAACGAGCTGCATGTAGTTATTAAATCGGAACATAGAACGCCGGGAAACCTGCGTGCGTTCTACCAGGTAAAAATGAAAAACATTAAGAACGGTAAGATGATAGAGAACCGTTTCCGTTCAGGTGAAGAAATAGACATTGTACGACTTGAGACAAAGGTATTTCAGTATTTATACCATGATGGTTCGGGATTTGTTTTCATGAATACAGAGACTTATGACCAGGTTTCCATAATGGATGAATCTGTAGGAGACCAGAGCCGTTTTATGAAGGAAGGCGAATCAGTGCAGATAGCTTTTGATGGAGAGACTCCAATAACTGTGGAAATTCCACCCCACGTGAATCTCAAAGTAATTGAAGCCCCTCCCGGCATTAAAGGCGATACTGCCACAGGCGGTTCAAAACAAGTAAAAGTTGAAACAGGTGCAACTATAAATGCACCAATGTTCATAAATGAAAACGATATTATAAAGGTTGACACCAGAACCGGTGACTACCTTGAACGGGTAAAAAAATAAATAAAAATTATGAAAACAGATTTAAACTACATCAAAAAGTTAATTAAGATGCTGGATACATGCGGAATTTCAGAGCTTGAAATAGAAGAAGAAGGCACAAAAATAAAATTAGTAAAAAACAAGCCTGTATCCGGCGAAATTCCACAAACAATACATTTTTCCCAAGCCCCGGTTCCGGCACCAATAGTACAGGCGGCTGAAGCTCCTGCTGTTAAACCGGAAGAAAAGACCGAACCTAAACTTAACTCCAATTTAGTTGAAGTACGTTCTCCTATAGTTGGAACATTTTATGCTGCTCCGTCACCAAATGCTGACTCATATGTGCATGTCGGCTCTCAGGTTACTGTAGGCACTGTGCTGTGTATTATTGAAGCTATGAAACTCATGAATGAAATAGAATCAGAAGTAAGCGGAAAGATTGCCAAAATAATGGTTGAGAATGGCCAGCCGGTAGAATATAATCAAGTACTATTTCTCGTAGAACAGAGCTAATTTTATCAATTAAAATAAAAGACCGTGTTCAATAAGATACTTATCGCAAATAGGGGCGAAATTGCATTAAGAATAATCCGCACCTGCCGGGAAATGGGAATTAAAACTGTTGCAGTTTATTCCGAAGCCGACAAAGATTCACTACATGTTAAGTTTGCAGATGAAGCTGTATGCATCGGACCTCCTTCATCTAAAGAAAGCTATTTGAATATTCCAAGAATAATTGCTGTTGCTGAAATTACTAATGCGGATGCAATTCATCCCGGTTACGGCTTTCTTGCTGAAAATGCAGAGTTCGCTGAAATCTGCACTGACTCAAAAATAAAATTTATCGGACCTTCTGCTGATATGATAAATGCAATGGGCAACAAAGCATTAGCCAAAGAAACAATGAAGAAAGCCTTTGTACCTGTTGTACCGGGAAGCGAAGGAATTATCAGGACAGTAGATGAAGCTTTATCCGTTGCAGTTGAAATAGGATATCCGGTAATGATAAAAGCATCGGCGGGCGGCGGCGGAAAAGGTATGCGTATTGTCCATAATGAAGATGATATGGAAAAACATTTTATTATGGCTACACAGGAAGCTGAGAGTGCATTTGCCAATGGTGAAATCTATATGGAAAAATATATTGAAGAGCCAAGGCATATTGAGATACAGGTGCTCGGAGACAGCTATGGCAACGTAATACATCTTGGTGAGCGTGACTGTACAGTACAGAGAAGACACCAAAAACTTATCGAAGAAACACCTTCACCTTTTATTGACAGTTTTGTAAGAGATGCAATGGGTGAAGCCGCAGTTAAAGGAGCTAAATCGGTTAACTACGAGGGTGCAGGAACAATTGAGTTCATAGTCGATAAGGATAAGAATTTTTATTTCATGGAAATGAACACAAGAATACAGGTTGAGCACCCGGTTACCGAACAGGTAACAGGAATAGACCTGATACGTGAACAAATAAAAATTGCCGCAGGAAGAAAGATAAAAGTTAAAAAAGTAAGAACTGAAGGTCACTCAATAGAATGCAGGATAAACGCTGAAAATCCTGACAAAAATTTCCAATCATCACCCGGAAAGATAACTACATTCCACATGCCGGGAGGATTGGGAGTGAGGGTAGATACTCATGTATATGCAAACTATGTTATACCCCCATATTATGATTCATTAATTGCCAAGCTGATTGTAACAGCAGATACACGCCTTGAAGCAATAGCAAAAATGTACCGTGCACTTGATGAGTTTGTAATTGAAGGAATCTATACTACTATCCCCTTCCACAAAAAAGTTATGCATCATGAAAGGTTTATCGAAGGAAACTTTGATACCAATATAATAGATAAACATTTGCTTGCGTAATATATAAATATAATATTTACGCTTATTAATTTCAAAAATAATTAAGTCTTACATTTTTATGAATTTCATAAATTCATAATGTTAGAAATATTACATTCTATTTTGGTATCCGGCAAGGACTCCCCATTTGTAAACAGATTTTACGAAATCTGCTGTAATATGTCTATTGCCCATTTACGCATGCAGAAAAATATTTCCTCAAGTAAATACTTGACACAAAATCTTGGTTGTACTTTTGAAGAACTTGCATCAGACTGCATTGCTGATTTGTTTGAAGAAAAAGACAGATACTTTATCCACTTTAATACCTATTTTGAAAAAATCTGTAAAACGAAAAAAATAAAGCACGATGAAGAAGTAAAAGCTTATTTAAAGGAAATAATACGAAAAAGGACAAATCAGTATACAGCCAATTTGAGGGAAAATCTTGGCGATATGTACTGGAAAACACGAAAAGCTGTCAGAATTTATCTGCAGAGAAATCAGGATAAGTATCAGAAAATTTCACACCATAACGAAAATTACATATTATTAGTTGAAAACAATGAAAATGATTTTGATTCAGAACAATTTCCGCCGGAAGAATTGCTTTTCGAAATCTTCATGAAAAAATATAATCACTTTTTTGTTTCCGAAGTCGTAGAGAATATTTTCATTATTCTGAGCAATCAATGTAAATTTTGTAAAGCAATTAAGGAAGATTATCTTTTTTCAATTGTAAAAAAAGCATACGAAAGACGTTTATCTGATAATATTAAATATAATTATCCCGAAAGAGAACTTAATTAGAAATAGTGTCATATAACATAAATAAATAGTAGATTTTTGAAAGAGTATAAAGACATAGAACTTGACCTGTATATTCTCAACAGGTCACTTTTATCCGCTGAAAAAATACGCGAAATAGAAGATATGATAAGTTCCGATGAAGAAATTCGTAACAAAGTTATAGAATTAGAAGAGTTTTATAATATTTTCAATACACTTGAAAAAAAATGCGGTAAAAAGGTAATTAAGTTAGAAACTTTACACCAGGATGATATAGAAAATGACAGGTACATGCTTGCAGCACAGCATGAAGAGAACAAATTAAATTATTATGAGCATGTCAGAACTTACGTATCGGCAGAAAAACTGACAGTATCGAGACTGCTGCAAAATAAATTCAGTGGTGAATATGTACTTTATATTACCAACGAAGATTCTCCCGCAGCAAATTCATTAGCATACATCCCCGGAATAAATAAATCATATATTGCAGATAAAAACGGAAGAGTTAAGATTAAAGAAAAGTTTATTGGTTCTCAAAATGTAATTATAAAACTACCCGAAGCTGTATTTATTATTAAAGAACTGAGCGGGCAAAGTTTAACAAATAATGATTTAGCTTTAAATATAAAATTTTCCGGTGACGATGTTGAGTTTCAATTAGTACCAAACAAAGTACAATGGTTTTTTTCCGCTTATATTATTTATTCTGAGGATTACTCAAAATATGAATATTGCAAAATTACAAATAACAGGTTCAGGATTTCAAATAAACAACGGAAGAACATAACTATTGTAGTCTTTCAATAAAAAAGTGTGTCAATATTAGATACAGAAATAAAAGCAAGCGAACTCAAGAATGAGTTAAAAAAACCCTGCAGTACAGGTCTTAAACTTATAAAGATATCGGCTTTCCTTTCTGAGCTATTCCATCACGAAAATCTAACACCATACAACTCCTATTATTTAGAATTTTCACATTTCATTATTCTTTTAATAAAGAAAAAGGAATTCAATTACATTGCACCCGGAAGAATTAATGACCTTCTGAAAATATTAGATTATTGCACACAAATACCTGATGTTTCTTTAGACATAAAGGCATTTGAAGATGCTTCTGAAATTTTAAATAAGAAGAAAGAAGAAATTCTATTAATACTTGGTGAAACGAAGGGCAAGATAAAAGAAGAAACTAAAGTATATGCTTTTCCAGATAAATTGAATATTGTATTAATTGAACCGGATAATAAATCAAAATATGAACAAGCAGCAGGAGAAATTCTGCCTCTGAATATTGATATTAAAAGAACCAGCAATAAAAACAATAGCTTTATACTAACCAATGATACCGGAGTAGATGATAATGGAATAAAAGAACAGTTGGAAAACTCAGTTAAAATTGCAGAGCAGAAATGCCTGAAAGATAAAATAAAATATTCTAATTACGATTATATATACAGCATAGGTCAGATGGATGCCTGTTATCTCGGTAAATCTCTGGGTATTGGTACAGCTTTACTTGCCTTTAATGCGGTATTATTTAACACTTCAAACAAGTATTATTATAAGTTTTTATGTAACACTGTTTACACCGGTGAGCTTAATGATAAGGGATTTATGGTACCGATGCCATACAATGTTCTTAAAGCAAAATTGGAAATTGTATTTTATTCACCGTTTAAAAATTTTGTTATCCCTGAAGATAATTATTCTGATGCGAAAAATTTGCTTTCTGAGCTAAATAAGAAATATCCCGGCAGATGTTTAGAAATATTCCCGGTGAAGAAATTTGAACAAGTTTTGGAAAATGAGCAGTGTATTAAAAAATACGATTTAAAATTAACCGAGAAAATAAAACATTTACAGAAAATTCACAGTAATCTTATCAACATAGTTTTATTGTTTGTTTCAATTATTATAATGGTCTTTTTTGTATTAACATTTCTAATACCAAAGCTTGATAAAAATCCTGAATATGCAAAATATGAAAATTACAAGGTAGGTTTTTATAATAAGCATGATATTAAGCTTTTTGAAACAGATAATGTTGATCCTGCTTTTCAAAACTTCTACACAAATAAAGAAATTTTCACTAAAAAGGTTAATATAACAGATATAGATGGTGATGGGAAGAATGAAATTCTTTATATCACCCGGACTGTTTCGGACCCTTTAAAAAACCGGTTACTTTATTGTATTGAAGGCAATGGTAACGTAAAATGGATAGATACAATTCCAGGACAAACCGTTTATTATAATACTTTACATGAGGATAATTTTCAGACTGATGGCATTTTTGTAACTCCATCTTTAAACAATGATACAAGAAAGATTATTCTTACAGGTTTACTAAATAAAACGTTTCCTTTCGGAATATTTAAACTTGACCATACAGGGAAAATATTATCTCAATACTGGAACAGCGGACAACTGGTAGTCAATAGATTTGCTGATATTGAGAAAGATGGTAAGGAAGAATTCATTGCTGCATATTGTAATAATCACTTTAGATGTGCTGCAATGGTAATTTTTGATACTGATTTCATTGAAGGTGCAAGTCCTCAGACAGACCCATTAAGAAACGGAAAACCGGGACTGGAAAAATATTATATCCTATTTCCTAAAACAATTATTAATACAGATTATTTAAAAAAGCTGAACAATGATGTTATTGAAATTCAGCAGCTCGATACAAACGGTTTAGAAGTAACTGTTTCCGAAGGCACATATAATACTACTGATGAAGATATTTTCATTATTTATAAGTTTGATAAGGATATGAATGTAAAAGAAATAGTTTTTAGCTCACATTTTATTGGCATTAATGACAACCTTACAAATAAATCCAACACGTCAGAATACTATCAAAAACTCTCCGATTCATTAAAAACCAATGTAAGATGGTGGAATGGAGAGAAGTTTGTGAACTCCCCTATTCAGAATAAATATTACCTGCAAGCGAACAACCCACAACGGTAATATAAATTATCCATTTCTTTTATTTATTCACAAAATATTTATTATTGCATAAATCAGTTTTGTTGTGTGTCATATTAAGTAGGTAAGAACTAAAACATAATATTTTCATAATTATTATTAGCAAGTTCATACAGGCAAATATCAAAACCGAAAATGAATACAAATATTCTATCTTTAAAAGGACGTATTACAAGATCAACTTTTTGGATAATGTTTATATTAGCTTCTGTTATTCGAATATTATTTTATTTATCCACTGGTAATGATAGAAAGTTATTCGTACTAACAATTATAATTGGTTTAGCTATTGATATTTTTATTACCATTCAGGCTATTAAAAGAATGCATGACGTTAATGAAAGCGGTTGGTTTCTTTTAATTCCAATTTATAATCTCGTACTTTTATGTACGGATGGAACGTACGGTCCAAATGATTATGGTGATGAGCCAAAAGACAGAGGTGAAATAAAGAAAATGGAACATGATGGAGTACAACTCACTAAGAAAGAACAATCAATTGAAGATATTGTGAAAAAAACGCAAAAAATAAAATATGGATATTATATAAAAAAGAACAAAGAATTTGGGCCCTATGAAAAGGAAGAAATATTATCATATAAAGATGATTATAAAATAAATGATAATTCATTGATTAAAAAATGTATAGACGGAGAATGGAAAAAATTAAGTGAATTTGCAGAATTAAACTAGGCTTTTAAATAAACAATTCCTAAAAACAACGATTTATAATATATTAATATTTTATGAGCAGTAGTATAACAGACGACTATACAGGTTGCTTACCTATTGGTATTATAGGTGCAATTATAGGTATTATATATTTATTTGGAGAAATTGGATGGTGGTACTTTCCGATTATTTTAATAGGAATATGGACGTTTATCTGTATGTTTTTACTTTTTGACGATGAGTGGGTTGCTTTCTCTCTGATTACCTTTTGCTTAATAATAATTATAAATATTATCATAATAGCATTGACACCTGACTTTTATATTTTCAAAACAGGATTTTGGCCTATTACAACATTGATTATAAATCAATATGACTATTCAGAGTTTTTAATTTATACATTATCCACAACATCAATTGTTGGGTTAAGACTTTTTTTACAACATTTTACACAATAATTTGTTTTAAAATCACAAAATTGAAATAAAATTAGTGAAAATATTTATATAAATTATAGAAATGACTGATTTTTTTGATATAATTAAAAAACGTGTAAGTAAAGGACTTAATACAATAAGTGTCAAATCTAAGGAATTCATCGAAACAAACAAAGTTAAGGAAGAAATTTCTGAACTACAGATTAAGAAAACTCAAATTTTTATCGATATTGGCAAAACAACTTTTAATATGTACAAAGAGAATAACTATGATGAATTGATAATAAAAGAAAAATGTAAAGAGATTAATGAGCTATTAATTAAAATTTCCGAGAAAGAAAATGAACTCACAACGATTCAAGAAGAGGCTAAAAAAATGTTAATTAAAAAAGAAGATTAATGAAATATTTTTTAAAAAGAACACTATGAAAAAATATTTACTATTATTAATATTTATTTGTTGCTTCCTTAATGTCTTTACCACTAATAATAAAATAATAAAAGATCAAAATCTTAAAAGTGGAGATAACGATGTAGAATTTAATATTTTGATAGATGATTATATTACATTTGGCTATAATGATTTTGTAATAGTAAATCCGGAATTTGAGAAAAATGCAATAATGAAATCACAGGGCAAAACGATGACTAATGAAGAAATGAAATTTATGGAGTTTTATACGAGGGGGAGGAAAAAAGGAAACTATTGGGCAAAACCATTAGAACAATCATTATGGAATCATGCAGATTTACTTGAACAAGACAATGATTTTAGAATAATTAACGAAAAATATCTTCATTCTATAAGTCAAAGTATAAGTTACACTTGTTTAGACCCCAATCAAAATACAATAACAAATATTCCACTAGAAAGAGATTATTCAAAAGAACTCATTGCTCTGGCAATAATTAGGGGAAGAATAAGAATTAAATATAATAATTCTCCAAATCATCCTCTAAATTTTATTAGAAATAAATATAGCTGTTTATTAAACGACATTAATAAGAAGATAGAGCTTTTGGTTAGCAAGCATAGAGGAATATCAATGACATACAGTTATTTAGAGGCAATATCAGAGCAAGAAAATTTCAGAATTTTAAATAATAAAAGTTATCTTGATTTAAGTTTTAAAGAAATTTTTTCGAAACCGGTATTACATTTTTTAGAATCTATTGCTTGGGAAGAACCTGTTGACCCATCAAATCCTTCAAAAAGTACAACTCCAATAACCGTTGTTATATCTTTGTTAGGTTCATTAGCAGTAATACCATTTGAATATCTAAATATTAGGGATCTTAATAATGTTGCTAATGAAGTCTTAAAAAATTTAGGTGAAATTACACCAATTCCTTATAATACTTCTTTTAATCAGAAAATCTATTACCTTGGTTTTAAAAAAACACCCATTACAGCAAAAAATTATATTATTTTCTTAATTGACGTATCTGGATCAATGAATTCTAATAACAAAATTAACGAAGTTAAAAAAGCAGTTCCCCAGATAATAAAGGATTTACCAACAACAGATAATGCTTTTTCAGTTATTGTATACTCATCAGTATTCGGAATAAATTGCCAACCTGAAAATATGCCGATAATAGTACCTTATACTCAGGATATTCAACGTATTGAAAACTCTATCCTTACATTAAAAGCTGATGGAAGTACTCCTATGTATGCTGGAATTGAGAAAGCTTATAATTATTCTTCTAATATCCCAGAAGATGCAAATGGAATGATTATATTATTAGCTGATGGTCAGCAAAATTGCCCTTCCGGAAATATACCCCCATTAGATTCAATAATAATTAAATATATGGATATTTCTAGAAAACAAAAAATTACGTTATCAACAATTGCTTATGGTTCTGGTAGTGGTTTTGGGAGCTTTGGTTATTCAGACCAAAGTTTAAATATGACTATGGAGTCGCTTGCAAATAAAGGTGGTGGAACATATATAGAAGCAAGTAACCCAGCAGTTATTAAAGGTAAATTTCGTGAAATGATACTTAAGAAAACTATGCTGGAGCAAAAGTTTTACACAGGTGCTGCAATTGCAGGTCTGTTTTTATTACTTCTTTTCATTGCATTATTATAAAGTAATTTAAATTAATTATGAAAACAATAATTTCCTCGTTAGCACTAAATATTAGTAAAGATGATATAAGTAGCGGGCAAGAGCCAAATTTAAAATCTACATTTATTGTTTTAATAATCAGCTCAATTGCATGGTCATATATCCTTATTGAAATGACAAATGCGTATATAAATAAAGAAGGTTTTGGCTTAAATATACTATCAGGAATTATAGCTTTTTTATATTCTTTTGGTTTTGTATTAATGATAAGTTTGTTCTCAGGAATTTTTCTTATGAAATATATAGGTTTTAAAAAGGGATTTATATTTAGCGTACTTGCTACGTTACCAGTTGCGGCAATATCTATAATAAGTCTGGTTTTCAAACTGCAATTTGGGTTAGTAAAAGTCTTGGGTTATTTTCCAGAACATGCTTTAATAATGGGTGCATATTTGACAATTTTCTCTGAAGTCAGGCTGGTTTCTAATTGCGGAAAGAATTTAGCTTTAGTTCATTTAGTTTTCTTAACGGTTTTGGTCTATATCCTAATAGGTCCGATTATGTTCAAATTGTTTAATTTATAAATATTTACTAAATATTTTGTTAAAAAGAAAAATTAATAACAATTTTTTAAAACTTTTAGGAGGGGAAAATGTCATTTTTTAAAGATTTTTTAGAAAGTCTCACCGCAACTGCTCTTTCACAACAAGAAAATACACAGCAATTTAGAAACGCTAATTCAAATGCTATCGCGGAGATGGAAAAACAATTACAACTATTAAGGGAACAAGCCCGTGACAACACAATTGATAGTAATTATTTAAAAGAATTAAAAAAGCAAATACAAGAACTTGAACAATCTTTAAGGGAATTAAGGAGTTTTGGGATATAAACATGCATTTTAAATAAAATAATAAGTATTGATTTCAATATTTGAATATTTATAAGTCGGTTAATATAGTTTTTTTAGTAAGTTTTGAATATAATCTAGAAAGTATCTAATGTCTAATGTAATACAAATATAATTTAATGGTTATAAAATATTTAACAATAGTTTTCCTATTCATAGTTAGTTCTCACTCATATTCTCAATCAACCAATCCTCAATATTTATTCCCAGTTTGTAATTACATTAATGAAGACACATCGTATGAATATTTCGCACTGGAAAAATGGGGATATATTGATATTAACGGTAATGTATTAATACCTTATCAATTCGATGGTGCCGGTTATTTTTCGGAAGGTTTAGCTGTTGTCAGAATTGGAGGACTATATGGGTATATCAATACTTCAGGGCAACTAGTAATCCCTGCAATTTACAGGGAAGCTCATAGTTTCTCGGAGGGACTAGCTGGTGTAAGCACGGGATATAAACTGGGCTTTATTGATACTTCTGGAAAGTTAATAATAGACACATTGTACTATGAGGTTAGTAGATTTAAATTTGGATTGGCATTGGCTGTAGATAATAAAGATGGAAATCAAAATGAGTTCTATAATTACATTGATAAAAATGGAAACATCATCACTAAAAAAAGATATTACTATGATATCCATTTTTATTTTCTTGGTCATCCCTATACAAATTTTTTTAATGAAGGTATTGCTAAGGTAAATTATTATGGATTTGTTGGATATATTGATACATCAGGAAAAGAAATAATCATTCCCCAGTATGGTTATAAATCTGATATATTCTCTGAAGGATTGGCAAAGGTCGAATATAACGACAAAATTGGTTTTATTGATAAAACAGGCACCATGGTTATTACTCCTCAATTTGGTAAAGACACAAGAAATTTCTCTGAAGGGCTTGCAGCAGTTGAAATAGATGGTAAATTGGGATACATAGATAAAACCGGCAAACTTGTAATTGAAGCCAAATGGAAAAGATGCGATGATTTTCATTGCGGTTTAGCGAAAGTATTTATTTCCACAGGAAAATATACAGGAGATTATGGTTTTATAAATAAAAATGGTGAAGTTGTCTACGAACCTGAATTCAGTTACTCTTCAGAATTTTCTGAAGGATTTGCATTTATCAAGCAGTATTCTAATAATTGTCTATTATTGGATAGCGTTGGTAATCTTGTAAAATTATTTGAAAATATGTATTTGAAATACTGTTCCGGTTTCTTTAATGGACTATGTATTATAACAACTAGTTTTAATGATGGCTCAGGTGAAAATCCTGAAAACAGTGCTGCTGAGCAGGAGATTTATATTAATAAAAAAGGAGATGTTGTATGGAAAAGTAATCCTTATTATACCTGCTTTCCCCATGATGCGCTTGTGACTATGTCTGACGGTTCACAAAAAAAGATCTCAGAAATTACTCAAAATGAGAAGATACTATCCTTGGATGTGAATACGGGAAAATATGTTGATGGAATTGTTTTGAACACACAATATCACAGCAGCTCGATCTATTTAATACACAGAATTGGTTTAAATCACTCAATCCCAACGTCAGCATCCGGAACTAATACAGACACTGACTTTATACTGGATGCAACTTCAAACCATCCTGTTATGACTTCAAGTGGAGTTGTTAAAGTAAGAGATTTACACAAGGGAGATGTATTAATCTGCGGATTTAATAAAGGCAGCAATAGCAATAAAGCAGTTATTACCTCAATAGAATATAATGCATACACGGCAAATGAAGTTTATAATATACGAACCAGTACAGGTAACTATTTTGTAAACGGAATTTTGGTAATGGATAAGTGATGATTCAATTTTATATTACTCACTCCTTCACTTCCATCATCTCCGCGTCGCCCCAGAGTTTTTCCAGTCCGTAAAAATTTCTTGTCTCTTTCAGGAAAATGTGGACGACAACTTCTACATAATCGAGCAATACCCAGCTGCGGTTGGTGAAGCCTTCTTTATGCCATGGCTTTTCACCAATGCCTTTTGAACCGTCAATAACTGCATCTGCTATCGCTTTAACCTGTGTATCGGATGCTCCCGTACAGATTACAAAAAAATCGGTGATTGTTGTAAGGCCTCTTAAGTCAAGGATTTTAACATCTGTGGCTTTTTTGGAGAGAGATAAATTTGCGAGCTTAACTGCTAATTTTTTTGAATCCAAATTCCTTCTTTATTTTAATTATTGATTGTTGGTTTCTTTTTGTTTAAATGGATTTAGCTCCTGGTAATCTTTCCCTATTACAACCGTTGCATCCAGGAAATAGTTTTTATTTATTTGCTGTATCACATATTTTTCCTGTATTCCCAATGACTGGGCAACCTTCTTTGCATTCCTCATATTCCCTGTTCTATCGATTACCATGGATGTTTTAATATCATTGGTTGAAAAATTTCCCATTTCAACAACATCAAATCCTGTGGAACGGAGATATTCCATAAATGTATTTGCCACACCCTGAACACCTGTCGCATTTTGAACATCAATCTGGAGGGTTTTGCTTGACGGTTGCTTTGTGATTGTGTTGGATGATGAATCTGCTGTCTGCGTTTTAACATCATCCTGCTTGCCGCTTGTTGAGTGCTTTACAAAGCTGTAAAGCAAATACAAAGTTAAAACTGCAAGCAGGACAATTAAAACATTTATAGAGTAGTTTTTAAATTTATTTATTGAATCACCCTGACCGCTTCCTGCCATATTAGCTGCCGATTAAAAATCGTTGTTCCATCTGTTATAATAATTATAGTCGTTAAACCAGTAATTATTGTTTTTATTATTTACGTAATCAAAATGTATATACATATTCTTGAACGGCTTATAATCAAGTGATACCCTGCTCAGGTTGATGCCATTGAATGAATTCTGAAATTCAGTATTGAGCACACTGTTTGTTCCTATTGAAGCAAAGGGAGAATACTGAGCGGTCACATCTGCACTTATCTTCAGGTTATCCAGAATTTTATAAGACAATGTTGCCGTATATGATGCAAGAGAAACATTTGCATTGCCCGACGTCTGGTATGACATGTTTACAGAATGAGTAATCGAGAAATTCTTCGGGTTAATAAAACCAAGAATAAGATTATTACTCTTAAGCTTCATTTTAGTATCACGTGGAATTTCCTTAAACTGCCCATAAGAGAGATTTGCTAAAATGGCTAAAAGGGCTATTATAAATGATATTTTCCGCATATTTGGTTGTTTTGTTATTACAGTTTACTGAATATTGGCTTTTATGTCAATGATTAAAACAATCGGTTACTTTTATTTACATATGTAACAGGGAATTAGTTCCGATAAAGTAATTTCTCCTTTAGGGCATTTTTCAATACATATTTTCTTCAACCTTTCAAAATCTAACCAAATCCGTTAGCAGTATTTTACAGCAATTATGCGACATGCGATAATTCATCTCTATATTATCAAAGAACGGTTATTTTTGCTTATACTGCTATATAAACATCATCAATATAATTTAATATAGTGTTAACTCATTGTCAAGTTTTATCTAAAAATAGTTTGGAGTGCATAAAATAATTCATCAGATTCATCATATTCATCAGATTTATCAGATTAATAAACCATTATCTCACTATTTCGCTATTTCACTATTTGAACCGGGGTGTGAACAAAATATACCGGAAATACCTTCAAGTATCACTTTAACTCTCAAACATCTGCGACAATAATTTGCTACCGGATTTTTCCCATAACGATATTGGTTAACGATATAGTGAAGTTTTATTTTTCGAAATAAACCGCATTTCCTTCACATAATCGCCATTTTATTCATAGCATCCCGGTGAATTTGACGGAGCTAACTTCTTATACTGCAATGAGTTAACCCCTGTTTTTGAAAAACGATGACCCAACTTGATACCAACTTGATACCAACTTGATACCAACTCCGGCACAACTTGAACCCAACTTAGCACTGTTTTGAACCCAACTCTGATAATTTCGAATTTCGAATTGTGAATTGCGGATTAACAAGCATTTTTCATATGTCATTCCCGCCAGCCATACGGCAGGCATGCT